>DITG01000069.1:0-338 GCA_002422045.1 Acholeplasmataceae bacterium UBA6190 | reverse complement strand
AATAGGTCCAACTGCAACAATCTTAATGGTTACAGTGCCTGTCAAGTTTAACGTTAATGCGAAGTTACCAACTGTTTCATTGGCTCCGGTTCCAGAACCAAATCCTGGAATTGCATAGTCAGTTGTTACTGAATTGTGTGTAACTTGAACAACATAAGTTCTTTCAGTTGCTCCTGTATATGCTTTTCTGAATTGGAATGAGAATGAGACAATACCATTAGCAAATGTTGCAGACAAAGAAGATGGTTCGTCTGATCTTCTTAACATAACACCTGTACCAGTAATCGCATATGTATCCACATTTCTTGCATGTACATATGTCCATACAATATCATTGA
>DITG01000025.1 GCA_002422045.1 Acholeplasmataceae bacterium UBA6190 | reverse complement strand
ATCCGATATACATCCCTGGACGTTTCCGTACTGCTTCAAGTCCTTCAAGGATCTGAATCGATTTTTCATCATAGATTTTGTTGTTAGTATTCACATGATCACCACTTTGCTAGTATGTCCATGGTATAGCAAAAAATATACTCAAATTCAAGGTATGAATATGTTTTACTCAATGGTTTGACATTCATATCATCTATGATATAATGTTAAAGTAAACGGGGTGAAATGATGACATATGTATGGATTGGTTTACTGATGGTCTTAAGTTATTTCCTGGGTTCAATTCCAAGCGGATTGATCATCGGCAAAGTGTTTAAAAATATCGATATCAGACAGCACGGTTCAAAAAATACAGGTGCAACCAATGCCATTCGGGTGTTGGGATTCAAATATGGGGTTTGGGCGTTTGTCTTTGATATGGCCAAAGGCGCAATGGTCATCTTCATCGTCTTCCTACTTGGTCCGCAGTTTTATATCGTCAGTGATTTTGACATCAATATCGCCAGTGTTTATGGCATGATGGCAGTCCTGGGTCACGTATGGCCGATCTACATCAATTTCAAAGGTGGTAAGGCAGTCGCAACTTCCGCAGGTATGATTTTCGCCATTGAACCTTTTGTCGCTATTACCGTCATCATCATCTTCTTCTTGGTTTTCTTCTTCGTGAGAATCGTCTCGCTATCTTCAACGATTGCAGCGATTTCCGCATTGCTCTACTTCATCTTTAGAACATTCGTTGAAATAGGAAGACCGAATTTCAATCAAGCGACACGGATCATGGATCTGGTCATTGTCGTCATTCTTGCAACCATCATCTTCATCAGACACCGAGCAAACTATAAACGACTCGCTTTGGGGACTGAGTATAAATTTGCCAGAAAAAAGAAAAAAGACGCTTAAGCGTCGATCATAGAGTTTAAGTTGAGAGGCCGAAAGGTCTCTTTTTATTTGGCAAGAAATCCGAATTGCTTCATCAATTCCAGATAATCGATGGCAATGATGGCTTTCCAGATTCGATCAGAATCCTGATTTCCCCATGAAAATGTCGGATTCCAGATCCCTTCAAGATTCACATGTTTGAGTGCCAAGTCGAATTCTTCCATCATCAGATCATAATAGGCATCAGATGCAATCCCTGGATGTTTCTTGATGAGTGCTGATGGTTTTGCCACATAAGACGTCAACCATAAGGATGAATCGTGTTCTAAACAATCGTCAATCAGGAGCACAACTTTCTGTTTTGCCTTCTTGTAAGGAAGATAGGTCTGATACAAGTCTTTGGCATCGTTCATCATGTCCAAAAGACATCTTAACTCATGCACTTCGATCGGATCTTTGCGATCATTGATAAAATCAATGGCTTGTCTGCAAATCTTGTTTGCCAATCTGAAAAGATTGGTCGCTGGATTTGCATGTCTTAAGACAAAACCGGCAATCGAAGCGGTAGGATTGTAGGTGGGATCTTCTTTCTTGTACTGCCACCAAGGTGCATGGGGATATGAATCATTCGATGGAATCGTTGCAGGCCAGCTCAGGGTTTCAGGGTCCAACGTTTCTTCAAGATAGGTAAACATCAGTTTGACTTTGGGATCATCAGCATTGAAATCAATGGTTCTAAGAATTGTCATTGCAGCCCATGTCTGAATGGGAGATGAGTTCGGATTCCAAGAATCAGGTTCCAACCCGTGCCCAAAACCACCATCTGCATTCTGGTACTTGAACAGTTCTTCAAAGACTTCTATGTCATGATTCCCTTCGATGACGTGTTTCAGACGTGAGATCTCAAGGGGTCTTGCATATTCTAAAATGGCATGAATCATCTTGACTTGTATGATAATACTCATAGGACCTCCAATCGAGAAAAAAAGACATAATGAATATGTCGATTTCTACCTCAATGTGTTTACTTGTATTGATTCATGGATGCAAGTATTTGACGTACTTGTTTTTCAGAAGGCGTTCTGCCCATCTGTCTCATCATTTCACGAATCATCTGTTCATTGACTGGCGGATTCTTCTTCAAATAGTTTTTGAACCATACTCGTGCAAGGAAGAAGCCAATGACTCCACCTGCTACCAGTGCCAATACCAGCCAAACGATAAACCATACGATTCCAATTGTCATCTTAAGCCACCTCACTATACTTCATTATATGTGAATAGATGAGAAAAAACAAGCATTAAAGAATGAAGTTTGACAGAATACCCATAAATCCTTATAATTGGATTAAACACCATTTCAAGGGGGTTCACATGCAAGAATTCATTGGCGCTTTCCTAAGCGCTGTCAGTTATTTCATCACTACCTATTTCCTTTACCGGATCTTTGGTGGCAGACGCACCATTCCGCTCATTTTCCTTGCTGTCATCTTTCTCAATGGGATGCTTACCTTTGTCGGTGCCATCATCAATCAGATGGAATTTCAAGTGATATTGTTAGTGTTCATGACTCAGGTTCTGCCTGTTCTTGTCGCTTCATTCTTCTTTTATACCGTGACCGGGGTTAGACCGATGATCCGATTCAGATTCAGAAGAAAGATCAAGGAACTACCGATGGATATTCAGACCAAAAGACAAACCATCTATGCCATCTACGGCTTGATGGGGATATCTGTGGTCATCGGCGTGCTTGGCTTTCTCTTCAGCACAGGTGTGACCATGATTCTATCGTTGATCATGAGTGGTGTACTTCTCATCATTGCAGTCATCTTATTTTTCAAAGTCAGACATATCACCTCAGAAAGTGTCATCCTGTTCGTTGGAAAAGATAAGGAATTTGTCTATGAATTCAAGATTTTACCTGAAAAGACCAAAGTGCTGGTGAGTGATTTCTATCGTAATCCGATGTTCATTGTCGATAAGATCGGCGAAATCGATCTCATCAATGACTTGAAAGACATCGAAAAGCATCATCTGTATTGGATTGCGACATCGAGCAAAGTCGATATGTCCGCTGAACAAGTCAAAAAACTATCCGATGTGCCTTATAGAAATCATTTGGACCGATTTGAAAAATACCATTTCAAGCATGTCATCTTCAAGATTGGAAAAACAGGACATGTTGATTTCATCAAGGAAACCACCATCCGATAACAAAAAAGGCCATCAGGCCTTTTTTTCATAAATGGAGATACGTTTGATTCCGTATGTCTTATCCTTGATCTTCTCAAAATCACCCATTGCTTCCGGTAAGACGATCTGTTTCTTGGATTCGCACACAACCAAGCCGTTTGGATGGATGTGTGATGACAACATACTGATCACATCGATATAAACATCGAGTTCATATGGCGGATCGATGAAAACGAGATCAAAGAATTGATCATCTTTGAGCAATGTCAAGTACTTCATCGCATCTTTGACGATCAATGTCGCATGCGCTTCTTCTTTCAGCATATTTGCATTGGTCTTGATGGTTTTGATCGCATCGACATCGAGATCGACAAACGTCGCATGCGATGCACCTCTTGAGATCGCTTCAAGCCCATACGAACCGGACCCAGCGAATAAGTCTAAAACGACACCATTGACGGTGCCGCCTAGCATGTTGAACACAGATTCCCTAACCATATCGGCAGTTTCTCTGGTGGTGATTTTACCAACCATCTTGAGTTGTCTGCTGCGATGCTTACCGCCGATAATTCTCATACGACTGGAGTATATCCTGCCTTCTTGATGGATAAGATGACTTTTTCTTTGTCGGCTTCGTTACTGAAGCTGACACTTTTGTCTTCTAAAGAGACTTTTGCCTTCAGATTGTCCATCATGAGGGTCTTTTCAATTTTCATCACGCAATGTTTGCAGGTGATGTCCGTGACATTGACTTTCATGGTTCATGCCTCCTTTGGGATATTTTTGAATTTAAAGAGATTGAGTGACAGTGCATTCAAGACAACCATGATGGAAGAAAATCCCATGCCAATGCCTGCGAGTGATGGATTGAGTAGTCCGATTGCGGCCAGTGGAATCATCACCACGTTGTATGCGAATGCCCAGAAGAAATTCAAGTAAATGTTTCTCAGTGTCGCCAAGGATAAATCAATGGCCTTGATGACCAGACCTAAGTCCATGCTCATCAACGTCACATCAGATGTGTCGATTGCGATATCAGAACCTGATCCGACTGCGAATCCAACGTCTGCCATTTTGAGTGCGGGGGCATCGTTGATGCCATCGCCAACGAATGCGACGACATTCTTTTCCTGTTGGATGAGATGGATCTTTTCAGCTTTCTCATGGGGTAACACTTCATAAAAGACATGATCGATCCCGAGTTCGGATGCGATATAGCGTGCTGTGCGTTCCTGATCACCTGTGATCATGTAAGGCGTGATGTTTCTTCGTTTGAGTTCACGGATGACACCTTTTGCTGTATCTTTGATCGGATCCGTGACCGCAATCATATTGACGATGATTCCATCAATGGCCGTGTAGAATACCGTTTTGCCCTGACTCTGGAAGATGAGGGGATCAAATGGTGATGCGTAACCGAGTTCCTTGATGAGATTGGGTGATCCTACAATCACGGTTCTGCCTTCAATTGTACCTGAAATCCCTTTGCCAAGCAATACGGAGAAGTTCTCGACTTCAAAGAGTAATCCATCATAAGCATCCGTGATGGCGGATGCGATGGGATGGTTGGAATGTTTTTCTAAGGATGCTGAGTATTTAAGCGTTTCTTTTTCACCGATGAAATCAGAAAGTTCTGGTTCACCAGTGGTGAGTGTACCTGTTTTATCAAAGGCGATTGCGGTGATTTTGTTTGCGATTTCAAAGAATTCTCCACCTTTATAGAGGATACCTTCCTTGAAGGCGATGCCGGAGCCAACAGAAATCGAAGTCGGTGTCGCAAGACCCAGCGCACAGGGACAACTGATGACCAAGACAGCAATCGCTGGTGCGAAAGCATGGGATACTTGATGGCCACCATCAACGACAAAGACCCATAAGAGAAAGACTGTGATACTGATGAGCACTACGACTGGAACAAACAATGCTGCTATCTTATCAGCAATGCGCTGTGCTTTTGGTTTGATGAGGGCAGTATCCTCGACAGTCTTGATGATATTGGCAAGAACGGTGTCTGACCCCACTGCTGTGACTCTGATTTCTAGGGTATTGACCGTATTCATGGTCGAACCAATGACTTTCATGCCTGCTTCCTTGAATGCGGGCATCGGTTCACCGGTAATCATCGCCTCATCGATATAACTGCTTCCTTTTTCGATGGTGCCATCCAACCCGATTTTCTCATTGGCAAGGACAATCATGAGATCCCCGATCTTCACTTCATCGACAGGAACCATGACATCTGTGCCATTTCTTCTGATTCTGGCTTCCTTTGCACCCAAACTGATCAGTGACTGTAATGCGTTTGAGGTTTTTTCTTTGACTCTGTTTTCAAAGAAATTACCGAGCATGACCATGAAGATGATGACCGCTGTCGTTTCAAAATAAAGGTCTGGCATTGCATGTCCCGCATGGGCATCATAGGTGAGTGTTGTATAAATGGAATAGATATAAGCCGCACTGGTGCCTAAGACAACGAGTGTATCCATCCCAAGGTTTCTGCCTTTGATCTGATGATAGGTCTGTGAGAAAAATCGTCTACCGACATAAAACAAGATGGGAGTTGCGATCGCCCATTGGACATAACCGTTCATCAGGAAATCTGGCACATTGATTGGAATACCCAAATGAACAAACATCGTCCACAAAAGCGGGAATGTCAAGATTCCAGCGATGATCAGATCGATTGTATCTCTTTTTTTAGCCTTTAATTGATCTTCGTTGTTGAAAATCGGATAATAACCGATGATGCGTAAGTGATCTCCCAGTTTGTCTTGGTCATACTTCATTTCATCATAGTTAAAAATGACTTTTTTGGAAGTCACAAGCACTTGTGCTGTGACATCGGGCAAATCATTGAAATAAGATTCGATGGATTTTGCGCACTGAGCGCAGGTGATGTTCGATACTTTGATGGTTTTACGGATCATAGTGTTTGTCCTTTCATGAACAGATGAGCGGTATCGATGATCTGTTTGGCATGTTGATTGGCAAGTCGGTAATAAACCATTTTACCCTTTTTTTCAAATTGGACCAGATCATAAGACTTCAGCATCGTCATTTGGTGAGAAATGGCACTTTTGGAAACGCCCAAGAGATAAGCCAAATCACACACACAAAGTGCATCATCTTTGATGGCTTCAAGAATCTTGATTCGAGTCAAGTCTGAGAAAACCTTGAACACCGATGTGAGTTGCTCATAGTCTTGATCAGGATAAAGTTGTGATTGCACTTTCGAAAGTGTATCTTGATGAAATACCGTACAATTGCAGTTGACATCACAATTTTTCATAGCAATTCCTTTCAGTTGAGCAAGCGCTCAACTATATGATACAGCAAATCTGCATGAACTTCAACAAAAAAGCACTCCGAAGAGTGCTAGTCAAAGAGTAGTTTGTCTACTGTTTCACGGTCGAGTTTCTTGATCACGGCAACCATCAGTTTGATGGTGTTTTCATAATCATCGTAATGGATGATACCCGTATGGGAATGCATGTAGCGGGTTGGAATGCCAATCGAAAGCGCTGCTGCGCCATGATGCGCCAAATGCATATGACCGGCATCGGTTCTGCCACCGGTGATGAAGGGTTCTTGATAAGGAATGTTTTCTGCTTTAGCGGTATCAATCACGAGTTGTCTGAGTGCCTGATGAGGGACCAAACCCGCATCCAGTAGCAAGATTTGAGGACCCTTACCTAAAGATTGCTCAGCGGATTCTCCACCTGGAACATCATAAGCAAGTCCGGTGTCAATGGCAATCGCGATTTCAGGCTCGACGACATAAGCACTGGTTTTTGCGCCGCGAAGACCGACTTCCTCTTGCACCGTGAATGTGCCAAAAACCGTATTCGGCAAATCATTCGAGAGCCGTTTCATGATTTCGAGCACTGCAGCACAACCAATCCGGTTATCCCATGCCTTACTCATGAGGAACTTGTCATTGCCCATCACAAGAAATTCTGATTTGGGAACGATCATATTGCCAGGTTCAACACCAAGCGCTTCAGCTTCTTCTTTGGATGTGACACCCAAATCAATATACATGGTATCAATTGCAATCGCAATCGATCGCTTGTCTGCAGGGATGATGTGTGGAGGTTTGACCCCAGTCACGCCATGAACAATACCTTTTTTGGTATGAACTTCCCATACTTGTGCGAGCATGACTTGTGAAAACCAGCCACCAATCGTCTGGAACTTCAGAAATCCTTCCTTGGTGATCTGAGTGACCATCAAGCCGATTTCATCCATATGTCCAGCAATCATGACTTTAGGTCCAGTGGATCCTTTGATGCTGATGATGGATCCCAGATGGTCAAAGACCACATCGTCGGCGACTTCACTCACCTTGGAAACCAGATATTGACTCACACGTTTTTCATTGGCAGGAATGCCTGCGAGGAGTGATAATTCTTTCAAAACTTCATATTCTTTTTTCATCATTTCACCTTTGATTGTAGATAATTACATGATAACACAATTTGAACATAAAAAAAAGCCTAGAAAGCTGTGAGAACATGTTATGTTCTACATCATGTCATCTACTTGTCACTGTTTCGGGAATTCGCCTTGATGGCAATTCACGCCTGCAGTGTTTGATGACGCTCAAATAAAATTTGGGTTCCACGGCTGCTTCCTAGGTACACCCTTAATTTATCACGCTTATGAGAGAATGTCAAGCAATTGAACCCATTAAGTAAAAGCGCTTTCATTGGACTGAAAGCGCAAGAAATGACATGATTCATTTATTGATAAAAGACACTGATTCTTACAAATTTGCCATGATGAACCATCAGTGATAACAACACTTCTCTGATTTTTGATTCGATCATGTAATCGATATTGATGGTTGGGATATCGACACGAACGGTCAAGTAGTCATCTTCTGATAACTCAGTCAGACGCTGAACGCTATATTCTTCCTGAAAACCTTCCAGTTCTTCTTCGAGTTCGAAATACACGATCAGTGACAAGATGATCTTGGTCTTGATTTCAAGTTCTTTCAATAGTCCTGCCAAATTTTGAGCACGTGCGATGATATATCCAGGTCGGTGGAAGAACGTCTTCTCATAGATTTCTTTATTGGGATCTTCTTCGATCGTTGATGGCACAGCCATACCAAATTTCATTTCCAGATAGGTTCTGAAGAGTTCGGGACGTTTGGTATCCTTATGATGGAAATCCGCATAGAGATGGACCATTTCTGAACTGTATGCATATGCAGTGATGATGAATTTGAAATAATTGGCATAAATCAAGATGTCATTGAATTGTTTCTGGAATGTCTCAAGTTTGACTTTGATCTGATAATGTCCGCACAAATAAAACGATTCATTGTAAACGAGCGGCTCGAACAACGCATTGGCATAGACTTCTTTTTGTTGGTCAATATCATAGTAATGATAGGTGTCATAGGCGACACGTTGGTAGAACTTGTATAATTCGATGCTACCGACCGCAAGTCCGATGATCACCATCGATGATGCAAGGCTGTATCTGAGTGCATCCGGGAAATCAGAAATGATGATGAGGAAGATGATGACCGGGAATAAGGATATCACGAAGGTTCTGAATGTCGAGGTGAATCCTTTTTTGTATAAGAAGAATGCCAAAACGAAAATGATGATGACATTGTAGAAGACGAAGAAGTTGAACCAGTTGAAATCATCGAGCGAATTGGCAATCGAATTGATGCCTAAAATGAACAAGAAGATGCCCAAGGTGATCAAGAAGAGGGTCATGAGCTGTCGCAAGTGCAAGTACCACTTCTTGGTGTAAAGTTTTCTGGCCTGAGGTAGATGAAAGAAATTTTTCATTTCTCTCCGGTAACTGAAAAATGGCCACCATGATCCTCTGATACTGATTCTGATGGGTAACACTTCTTCTTCATTGAGTTGTTTTTCCAAATAATTCTCAAAATTGGATAAGGGATTCAAGACGAATAAGAGTGTACCGACGATGATGAATGGCAAATGATAGGGTTCTTGTAAAATATAAAGGAAAACAAAAGTGAAGATGCCATAGATGAAGGCGATAATCAGTTTTGCGAGTCCGCCGAAGACATAGACGCCGACATAGACGAGTGCGACGATCGCCGAAATCATAAAAATGCCTTGACCGCGTAGATTCAACAGAATCAATGCAATCGGCATGAGTAGGAAGATGAGAATGGTCAGTGATCCAGCAATGGCTATGCGTCTTTTCATGATGTGCCCTCTTTATAATTATACAAAAAAAAGGCGGAATATTCCACCTTTTTGGATTTTAAGCGTTCGTGAGTGCTGCAATCAAGTCAGCTTTCAGCATCTTGTCTGCACCTTCAATGTTTTTTTCAATCGCAAGCGCTTTTAAGTCTTTCACGAGAAGCTTCGAGTAATCGACAACTTCCTTGACTTCAGCCTTTGGTGCAACCTTGACTTCAGCTTTAGGCTGAGTTTTGACTGCAGGTTTAGATGTTTGAACTGGCAAAATGCCAGCCAGTGCGTCTTTTGCAATCTTGCAATATGCTGTAAACACTTCTGGATTCGCAACCGCGATATCAGCAAGCATCTTGCGGTTGATCTGTACATTGGCTAAAATGAGTCCATGGATCAACTTGGAATACTTCATATCATTGAGCTTGGCAGCGGCATTGATACGTTGGATCCAAAGCTTTCTGAAATGTCTCTTCTTTTGCTTTCTGTCTCTGTATGCATATCTGAGCGAACGCATGACCTGTTCGTGAGCTGTACGATAAATCGTGCTCTTCGAACCGAAATAGCCTTTCGCTAACTTTAAAATCTTTTTACGTCTGTGTCTTGCGGTTGTACCGCCTTTGACTCTTGGCATGTGTTTATCCTCTCGATTACAACAAGTTGGAAATCAACGACTTGATCCGCTTCTTATCAGTCGCGTGAACCGTTGTTTCTCCACCTAATTGTCTATTTTGTTTGGTTGTCTTGGATGCTGCCAAGTGTCCGGTATACGCCTGACCTCTCATCAACTTTCCTGTACCTGTAACTTTAATTCTCTTTTTTAAACCACTGTGTGTCTTTTGTTTTGGCATGGTAGTAAATCCTCCTCTTAGTGTTCTTTTGGTGCTAACACGGCGATCATGCTCTTGCCATCCATCTTAGGCTTCGATTCAATCGTCGCTCTGGATCCAATCGCTTCAATAAAACGTTCCATCACTTTCATACCGACATCGGCATGTGTGATCATTCGACCGAAAAATCGAATTGAGACTTTGACTTTGTCTCCACCTTCAAGGAACTTGATCGCATGTTTGAGTTTCGTTTCAAAATCGTGAGTGTCAATGGTTGGACTCAGTCTGATTTCTTTAAGCTCAACGACATGTTGATTCTTTTTCATTTCTTTCAGCTTACGCTGCTGTTCATAACGATACTTGGAATAATCCATGAGTTTTGCAACCATAGGCTTAGAATCTGGAGAAACGACAACTAAGTCTAATTCTCTGGTTCCAGCAATATAGAGCGCTTCTCTTTTGGAGAGAATGCCAAGTTTTGTTCCTTGCTCATCAATGACTAGCAATTCGCCAAATGGGATATGCTCATTCACGAGATCGGTGTTTTTTTGGACAGGTTTGAATTGTTTAATGCAGGCCACCTCCTTTGTTTAGATGTAATAAATGAAAAAGTGTGTACTTTCGTACCCACTTGCAACGTCAAAAGAATTTGATCGTGACATGTTTGCCTATGAATTCGTCCATCAGGCGAGAGGGTACCTCTTCTTTTCACTTATTTGATTACCGTTATGATTATACCACAAGTCTATTCAATGTCAAGGAAAAACTCAAGAAATTAAATCGTTTCCCAAACACTTTTTTGATGTGAGAAGATCATCACGAGAACACTATAGCACAGTTTGTAGGTATATGCAAGATTTGACATCGTTTCTGCTTCTATCGTGATTGGAACAAGATAGGTGATCCATCGAGAATCAATGTCTTCAAGCATCATGGATAGCACAATCCAGGCAACCGGGATCAAAATAGACAGTGTCTTGTGTTTATCTTTGAAGATCATCGGAATGATCGTGATGAGTAGCATGCCATCCAAATGCAAGAGACCGCGCATGTGAAGTTCGGTAACGTCAGGCATTTGATGGGTCAAAAAGGTCAATAGCGATTGCTCAACGAGCATCACCACAATCCATGCATAAGTAAAGATGATCAGTGATGTGAACCCTTTGGCAAAAAACATCCTTGATCTCCCAAAATATGCATCGAAAGACTTGAAATACGGCGCATGATGATCCATCTGAATGAATAAGACCAAAAATGGCATGAATAGAGCAATCATCTTAAGAGATAGCCTTGAAAGTTCACTTCGACTGATACTTTCGGTTGAATTATTGATGAAGACCATCCCAATCGCGAAGATCATCACAAGCATCATCAGATGCAAGATGACCCTTTTTCTTTTGGGATACTGCATGAGCATGATCAAGGATATCATAAATCGATCGTCTTGTTGGCAAGCCCCTTGAAATATTCCGGCTTGTGTGTCGAGATCATGAAACTCATGCCTTCTTTTTGTTTTTTCTGGATATAGGCTGAAAGAATACCTTGGCTTTCTGTATCCAATCCTGAAAAAGGTTCATCTAGAATCACCAGTTCCGGATTCCCGATGAATGTGGAGACAATCGCCAGTTTTTGCATGTTTCCTTTGGAAAGTTCATGAATACCTTGGAACATCGGTACTTTGAGCGCGAAAACGAGTTCGTCGTCAATCTTTCCCTTTTTGATCCTAGACATCGTTTTCAAGTAATCTGAGACTTGAATGAACATCGGAAGCATCGCCTTTTCAGGAAGAAAACCGATTCTGATCTTTTTCGACTCCACACATCCGACATCAGGTCTGGTGTATCCTAGCACCAGTTGGATGAGTGTGGTCTTCCCTGTGCCATTATCACCTTTCACCAGAACAAAATCATGTTTTTGAATCTCTAGGTCAAATCGCTTAGCAAGATAGTGTTTGCCAGCGTTTTTCAGGCTAATGTAGAGCATAGGTGGTCACCAGCATGCCGCTTTCTTTGAGCACTTGATGGTCGATGATGTAGGTAAAACTATCGATGATCTGAATTTCACCATCTGTGAATATAAAAACCACGGGGACTCGGTTCATCAGATAAGGTGCTTTAGGAATACGAATCTCTAACTTTTGATCTCTGATTTCAAAAGGGCAATCGTATCCCAAACCGATCGATACAGCTGAGATGTCCTGATCCAGTGAACTGAACTCGATTTCGATGGTTTCGATCCTAGAAAATAGACTATGTTGTTCTTTTCTGGCAGATAACGTATGCCAATCCAGATGATCCTTGGTCTCTTCAACAGCTAGGATCGTCAACTTTCCGAGTTTGATGAGGTACGTATTTCCATGTTCAAGCGTCACTTCGAGATAGAGATCAGGTATCTCTACATCATAGCCAAACACGGCAATTTCGTAGACAAAAATCCACTCGGTCCACCCATTGTCTAAATAGAATTCCTGATGACCCTGATGAATCTGTAAGAGATGGATATCCAACTTTTTCGTTTTCGCCTGATTCGTCAGATACCCACTCCAATGCGCATCAACATCGAGCCATGCATGGTCAGTGACATTCAAGTAAAGTGGAATATCAATGGTGTCATCACGGCCAGAGATGAGCACATACTCACGG
>DITG01000015.1 GCA_002422045.1 Acholeplasmataceae bacterium UBA6190 | reverse complement strand
CACTGAGGGTTTGCTTTCCATCTCACAAGCTGGCGGCATCGTCGATTTGACTACCGGAACTCCATGGGATACGGTTAAACTCAACCATCCGATTTGCTCACAAGACAACAGTGGCTATACACTGAAAATTGGTGGATCCGACTCCGTTGAAAAGATTGCTAAAGATATTTCACCAGACTTCTCAGCAAAATGCGGTAATGTTGTTCCAGAACATAACCATACAGGATCAAGTAATGCATATAAAGGGTTAAACGGAAGTGCAAGTGGTATCAATGATGCCCTTTCCATCCATGTTGGTTTCGCTTCTCGTGAATTTACATCAGCTGAACCTGCACTCATCACTGGCACTGTTGCAATTGACGCAATCGTAGCAATCGTCCATTTGGATAATCCACTGAGCAATATCACAGCAGAAGGACTCAAGAAGATTTATAACGGAACATTTACCACTTGGAATGAAGTTGAATAAATCGGCCTTCTCGTCTTAGGAAAGGACGCATATGATGAATCACTCCTTGAAAAAGACCTCCTCGATACAAACACGAAAGACGCTTGATCGCGTCTTTCAATATTTGTTTATGGGGGCAGCAATTCTATCAGCCTCCTTTATCATCATGATCATCGTTGTCATTGCTTCTAAGGGAGTTTCACCCTTTCTATTTTCATATGAAGGTTATAACAGTATCACAGGTGTGCAAACCCTGCAACCTGTCAATTTTTTCGCATTCATCACCGGAAAACAGTGGTTACTAGGACCTTTGGGGGGATCATCACTGTATGGTATCGGATTCGCTGTCGTCAATACGTTGATTGCGGTTTTCTTTTCATTGTTTCTTACCGTCCCAGTATCAGTCATCACAGCACTATTCATTGCCAAGATTGCCCCACCGAAGATCAGTATGGTCATTCGAACGGTTGTTGAAATGCTTGCATCGATTCCATCGATTATCTATGGTGTCATCGGGCTTGGTGTCATCACCAAGTTTGTTTCATGGATTGGCAATCAGATTGGCACACAGACAGCGGCGGGGTTATCATTACTCAGTACGATTTTGGTATTGTTCATGATGACGCTTCCGACGATGACTGCGATTGCAGAAACATCCATCAGAGCGGTAAAGAAAGAAATCATCGAAGGATCCTTAGCACTTGCAGCATCACCGATGCAAACATATTTCAAAGTCGTTTTGACCAGTGCGAAAAGTGGTATTTTCGCCGGAATCATTCTAGGGATTGGTCGTGCTCTAGGCGAAGCGACAGCAGTTTCAATGGTGTCAGGTAACTCGTTTTCAGGTGTTACGGTGAATCTGCTTCAAACCACTTCGACATTGACCTCACGCATGCTTTTGGGTTTGAAAGAAACCACAGGACTGGATTATGATGTCAGATTTTCGGTCGGTCTTGTGTTGATGGTCGTGATTTTGGTCACGAACACTGTCTTAAGAAAAGTGATGAAAGCGTATGGTAACCTCGATGAATCGTAATCAGAAAAAGAACCATATCAAAGATCAAGTCACAAAAGCATTGGTTTATAGCGTTGGTAGTATTGGTGTTCTCATTTTGGGTATGGTCATTGTCTATTTGATATCGACAGGGCTCAGATTGGTCAAGTGGTCAACCATCATCGGTGACTCTAGAACATTTTCAGCGGATGTTTTCCTTGCAGAAGGACCTGGCAATTACGCCATCGATCCTGATGAATTGGATGAAGATATTTTCTACTCATCCAAATGGGGTATCGGAGTATCCGATAGTCAAAATGCTGCAGGATATCCGATTGTCATCGTTTCCTATGTCCATCCGGATAGCCCACTACTCACAGCACTGGATAAGAATAACTCAGATGAATCAGGAAATCCTGTCGTCATCGAAGTCAAAAATAACGCATCGATTGAAAAAATATCGATGAACAACTTTACATTGTTTGCCATCTCAAGACAAGGCGCAGAAGTCATGCGCAATCAACTTGAACTTGCAACAGCGATCAACGAAATGACGTTGCAGATTGTTGGTGGGGGTATTCGAGGATCGATCATTGCGACACTCTACACCATCTTCTTCACCTTGATTGTCGCTGTACCCCTCGGTGTGCTCACATCCATCTATTTCCATGAAATTGGCAAATTTAACTATTTCACCAAAATACTGAAACGTTTGGTCGATTTGCTCACCGGTGTTCCTTCGATTATTTATGGAATGCTCGGTGCCGCAGTTTTCGTACCCTTGCTTAATCAAACGATTCAGACCAAAGGCGGATCAGTTTTAAGTGGTATACTCACTATGTCAGTCATCATCTTGCCTACCATCATCAAGAGCACAGAAGAGGCTCTCAAAGTGATCCCCAATGAAATTAGGGAGGGTTCACTCGCCCTAGGTGCCAGTCAGTCACAAACGATCTTCAAAGTCGTCTTACCGAGTGCGACACCAGGTATTCTCACCGGTGTGTTACTGGGAATCGGACGTATCATGGGAGAATCTGCAGCATTGATCTTCGCAGTTGGTGCAGCCATCTCAGACCGAGTCATTTTGACAGAACGTGCAACAACACTGGCTGTACATATCTGGGTGATCATGGGTGGAGATGCGCCGAACTTCGAACTGGCTGCAGCCATTGCCATCATCATCTTGCTCGTGGTCTTCATGATCAATTTCATGGTTAAAATATTCGCCCATCAGCTTACTAAAAAATTCAACGGGAGTGTCCTATGAAACCAGTCTTCAGCATTGAAAATTTAAATCTGTTTTACGGAGATTTCCAAGCGATCAAATCGATTTCGATGGATATCGTCGAACATCAGATCACAGCATTCATCGGTCCGTCCGGTTGTGGGAAATCAACTTTTTTACGAGTACTCAACCGAATGAATGATCTGATTCCAACTTGTCGTGTGGAAGGCAGTGTCCATTATCATGATGATGATATCAACGTGAAAACGTATAACGCGATCGAGTTGAGAAGAAGAGTCGGGATGGTATTCCAAAAGCCGAATCCGTTTCCAATGAGCATTTATGACAATATCGCCTACGGACCGAGATGCCAAGGCATCAAGCAAAAGAAAGAACTTGATGAGATTGTCGAAAAATCACTCAAGAAAGCTGCACTCTGGGAAGAAGTCAAGGATAGACTTCAAAAATCTGCTATGACTTTGTCTGGGGGTCAACAGCAACGTCTTTGCATCGCAAGAACGATTGCCATGGAGCCAGAAGTCAA
>DITG01000027.1 GCA_002422045.1 Acholeplasmataceae bacterium UBA6190 | reverse complement strand
GGTGAAATTGACATCATGGAACACGTCGGTAAGGATTTGAACAAGGTCCACGCATCCATTCATACCAAAAATTACAATCATGCCATCAATACACAACGCTCAGGCACCAGAATCATTCCAAATGCAACGACAGCATTCAACACCTACACAGTCGAATGGTTACCCGATCAGATTCTCTTCTTCATGAATGATGTTCAAGTCTATCGTTTCAAACCATCGATGTTTATCGATTGTCCGAATTTTGCAGTCTGGCCATTTGATCAACGATTCCATCTGTTACTCAACATTGCCATTGGTGGTAACTGGGGAGGACCCGATGTCGATGACAGCAGTTTTCCGCTTCGAATGGAAATCGATTATGTCAGAGTCTATCAATCAGAAACCGTCACCAACATGCAGAAAGGCTAGGACCAATTCATGAAACGATTTGAATATAAAAATGAGCAGTTTATCATCAAGGGCTATGACACCGTCAAGCCCTTTGCATCGTTTTTGCCAGGTGTCGCAGGCATCTATGGCATTCCGATGTGGGTTTATTATGTCAACAGAGGTCAGCTGATCTCCAGTTTCGGACTTGAATCTAAGGATCATCCAATGCTGGATTTTTCGCCTGCCAACATGGCATATCGCCGAACAGAAATTGATGGATTCAGAACATTCATCAAAGTGAGTGGCAAGACCTATGAGCCTTTTGCATCCCACGAAACCGCAGACAGACAGATGAAGATTGAAATGAATGCGGTCTCGATCGAAGAAACCAAAGGTGACTTATCGATTGAGGTGCGTTATTTCAACGTCACCGGTGAACCTTATCCTGGATTGATCAGAAAAGTTACACTGAAAAACTTATCGAAAGCACCACTCGATCTTGAATTTGTTGATGGACTTGCAACGTTATGGCCTTATGGTACCAACCAGTTCATGATCAAAAACATGAGCAATCTGGCTGTTGCATGGTTTGACGTGTTTAATCAAGAAAAGAACATGCCCTTCATGAAAAACAGATCAACCACTGAGGATACGGCAGAAGTCGAAGGCGTTGAAGCCGGACATTTTTATGTCAGTATCGATCAAGATGACAAAAAGCTTGATGTCATCTATGATCCTAATCTTGTGTTCGGTTATGAAACATCTCTCAAAGAGCCCAAGGTCTTTGCACAGGAACCACTCAAAAAGCTACTGGCCAAAGAACAGGTCACCGTCAATCAGCTGATGTCTGCATATTCTGCACAAACCTTAAGCTTAAGTGATACCTACACATTCTATACGCTTTATGGTGAAAAGGATTCACTCGAATCCCTTCATCAGTTAGAATCGATTGTTTCTTATGAATACTTCAAGAACATCGAAGCACGTGCAAGACAAGTCGAAAAAGAGATCACGCAACCGATGGAAATCCATACGGCGTATCCTCTTTTTGATGCTTACATGAAACAAAGTTTCTTGGATAACATGCTCAGAGGCGGATATCCTCTCGTCTTTGAAGGCAAGGATCAAAAAATCATTTATCACATTTTCTCAAGAATCCATGGCGATATGGAACGTGAATACAATAATTTCTATGTCGAACCCGCTTATTTTTCGCATGGGAACGGCAGTTACCGAGATGTCAATCAGAACAGAAGAAACGATGTCTATTTTGTCCCCGAAGCTGCACGTTTCAATATTCGTCAGTTCATGGATCTGATTCAACTGGACGGACACAATCCTCTGACCATCCAAGGCAGCAAACTCATCTTTGATCAAGCGTATCTTTCAGATATTCTTTCACTTGTCAATCACGGAAAAGAGATCGTCAAAGACATCGTCACCAAGCCATTTACACCCGGCAAACTGATGACTTCCATGGATCATCATGATGTGTCTTTATCGGTTCCCAAGGATGATTTTCTCAAGCATGTCCTACACCAATCCGTTCAAGAAATTCAGTCAGCCTATGGCACTGGATACTGGAGCGATCACTGGATGTACAACATGGATCTGATCGACCAATACTTAAACGTTTATCCCGATCAGCTGAAGGCATTACTCACAGAAGGCGGATACCGCTTTTACCAGAGTCATGTTTCTGTCTTCCCTAGATCGATGAAGTATGTGAAAACCAAGCATGGTGAAATCAGACAGCTCGGACCTCTCTATCATGATCAGGAAAAAATCGACAAGACCGGTCTCAAGGTCAACCAGACCAATTTCCAGAAAGATGACAGACAGAAGATTGTGACTGTCAATTTCGCAACCAAATTGTTGCATCTTGCCCTCATCAAGTTCACCAGTCTTGACCCTGAACTGATCGGTGTCATGATGGATTCAGAAAAACCAGGCTGGAATGACGCGATGAACGGACTGCCTGCAATTTTCGGATCAGGTGTGACTGAAACTGTCACATTGAAGCGCTTGATTGAGTTTTTGATTCAAGGACTATTGGATGCTAACATCAAGCAGATTGAAGTCCCGAACGTGCTCGTTGAACTGTTCAACAGAACCATGGTATCCATCCCTGTTGGCTTTGATGCGCTACAAGATACGCGTGAATGGTTTGATGCCAAGACACGTTTCTTCATGCCGCACGAAACCAGTCATGCTGATGTTTTACTCCTTACAGAAGGCTTAAAGAAGATGCTCACAGTCATTGAAAAGGGCTTAAATAAGGCAAAAGACATCGGTGGTGGCTTATTACCGACCTATCTTTCCTACCATGCACTGAGTTATGAAGACAATGGAAAGACCAATCCAGAAACGCAATATCCATGCGTCACGGTCAAACGTTGGAAGGTCAGAATGTTGCCACATTATCTTGAAGCGCCAGCGACTTACCTGAAACAACTCAAAGACAAGACAGAAGCACAGAAAATCTATGATGCCGTCAAGCAGACCGAAATGTATGACAAGAAACTGAAGATGTACATCACATCATGTCCACTGGATGCTGAAACACTCGAAATCGGTAGAGCCAGAGCATTCACCAAAGGATGGCTGGAACGCGAAGCGAATTTCATGCACATGAGCTACAAATACTTAATTGGCATTTTGAAGAGCGGATTGTATGATGCGTATGCTTTAGATATGAAAACATCGATGCCGCCTTTCATGAATCCTGAAGTCTATGGCAGAAGTTTGCTCGAAAATGCATCATTCATCGCATCTTCGAACAACCCGAATCCGAACAACCACGGCAGAGGCTTTGTCGCACGCCTGACCGGAACAACATCAGAAGCCATCACCTTGCTTTATCTCATGATGACGGGTAAAAAACTTTTCACATATCAAGAACAGGTGTTGTCCTTCCAGATTCAACCGATCTTGCCAGCTGATTTCTTTGATCAGAACCAAGAAGTCAAATTCAGACTGTTCAGTCATATCGATATCACAATCAAGAATCCAGCCAAGAAAAATACTTATGATGGATTAAAGGCTACTCGTTATGAGCTGAAATCTGGTCAGGATGTCATCATCATTGATGGAGCATCAGTGACAGGCAGTCTCGCAGAACAGATTAGAAACAAGATGTACGATACCATCATCGTGCATCTCGCTTAAGGAGAAACCGTCATGTCTGAAATCAGAGGCGTTAACTTAGGTGGATGGTTCGTTTTGGAATTCTGGATGAAACCACACCTGTTTGAAGGACTAAATGGCGTTGATGAGACTTACTTTTCACTCCATCATCCCAGTGCCCAACAAGCGCTTGAAGCGCATTGGAATTCCTTCATCACGAAAAAAGACTTTCAATATTTGAAATCGATTGGGATCAGCCATGTGAGACTACCGATTCCTTGGTGGCTCTTTGGCGAATCACCCTATCATTCGGCACTACCTTGGATTCGTCACGCCATGGAATGGGCGACAGAGTACGACATCAAGGTGCTTTTGGATTTGCATACGGCGCCAGGGTGTCAGAATGGGTTTGACAATGGTGGCATTGTCAATCAGCTTGAATGGCACAAGGATCAAAAAAACATTGATTTGACCGTTGAAAAACTGGAAACAATCGCAATGACATTCTCGAATTATCCATCATTTTTGGGCATTGAAGTCTTGAATGAACCTCATTGGACGATTCCACTCAAAACGCTTCAGTCATTTTACCTAAAAAGCTACAAAGCCATTCGCAAGCATACCCAAGGTCTCATTGTCTTTCATGATGGATTCAGACCCGATGATCTTTCATGGAAAACATTCTTTAAGCCAGGCAAGTTTAAGAATATCGCTTTTGATATTCATTTGTATCACTGTTTTGACCCAAAAATCACGGGTAAGGATTTCTTTGGACACATCGGTGTCATCGAGAGCCGCAAGCAGATGATTCTTGAATTGGAATCATTTGTCCGTGTCATTGTCGGTGAATGGTCACTGGGTATCATTCATGACAAACTCAAACACAACAATGAGTTTGAAAAAAATCTGGTTGAACGATCCCTTGCTTCCTTACAACTATGGACCTATGAACATGCCTTCGGATGGTATTTCTGGAGTTATCGGATTGAAAGAGAAAGTCATCTGGATTGGGATTTCAAGAGACTCATCCAGCATGGCATCATGCCAAATGACTATCATTAAAAAAAGCAACAGAGTTTTACAAACAACCCATTCCTGATGGATTGGAAGAAATATAAAATAGAGGTGAACCAAATGAATATTCAAATCGTCAGAACAGCCAAAGAAACAGGCGAACGCTGGCAAACATTATCCAAAGATGCCATTCAAAAACCATTTGATACGACAGTACCCATGATTGTCGTGAATCCCGACAAAAAGTACCAGACACACATCGGATTTGGTGGTGCATTCACAGAATCCGCTGCCTACACATTCCACAATTTACCCAAAGACAAACGTGATTTCATCACCAAAGCCTATTTCTCCGAAGCGGGTCTTGGCTACAACATGGGTAGAACGCATATTCACTCCTGTGACTTTTCACTTGAAAATTATACGTATGTTGCTGAAGGCGATTCAGAACTGAAAACCTTTGATATTTCAAGAGAAGAGAAATGGGTCATTCCCATGATCAAGGAAGCACAACAGTATCAGAAAGAGATGTTACTGCTCGCATCTCCATGGTCTCCGCCAGCTTGGATGAAATCGAACAACAACATGAATTTCGGTGGCAAACTCTTGGATGCATTCAAACAACCCTGGGCAAACTACTATGTGAAATATGTCCAAGAAATGAAAAAGCGCAACATTGATTTTTGGGCGATCAGCGTTCAAAACGAACCAGCAGCAACCCAGACTTGGGATTCTTGCATCTATACGGCCGAAGAAGAACGTGATTTTGTCAGAGACTATCTCGGACCCACTGTTCATGCTTACGACAAAGACTTGAAGATTCTGGGCTGGGACCACAACCGCGACATCATCGTCGAACGCGCATCCACCATGCTATCCGATCCTAAGGCAAGCGAACACATTTGGGGGATTGCCAACCACTGGTATGTCTCAGAAGCATTTGAAAACATGTCCGTTGTCCATGAACTTTTTCCTGATAAGCATTTGGTCTTCACAGAAGGTTGCATCGAAGGTGGTCCGAAACCACTCGCTTGGCACACAGGCGAACGTTATGGCAGAAACATCTTTGGCGATCTGAACAACTGGGTC
This sequence comes from Acholeplasmataceae bacterium UBA6190, assembly GCA_002422045.1. Taxonomy (GTDB): domain Bacteria; phylum Bacillota_I; class Bacilli_A; order Acholeplasmatales; family Acholeplasmataceae; genus Peloplasma. Next base: position 9,538 of record DITG01000027.1, on the reverse strand, counting down.
GAAGGTTGGATCGAATGGAATCTGATCCTAAACGAACAAGGTGGTCCTAACCATGTCGGTAATTTCTGTGATGCACCGATTTTGGCAGACAGAAAAACCAATGAACTCACTGTGAATAGTTCCTATTACTACATCGGTCATTTCTCGAAATTCATCAAGCGTGGTGCAAAACGCGTCCATGTCACACACAATCTGCCTCAAGGCATATTTACAACCGCATATCAGAATCCGGATGGCAAGATCATCGCAGTCATTCAAAATCAAAACGACGCATCCAGTCGTATTTCACTGTCTTTGGAAGGTCATGGCATTGGCTTGGATATGATCGGACACTCGATTGTTTCGCTCATCTTGTCTTAAACGGTATATTTTTCGCTAAAGTTTGCCGATTTTCGAAGAAGCACTTGAGATTTACGTTTATTTTGTTACAATGTTTCTAGATAGGAAGTGATGTTTCATGGTTACCATCGATGAAATTGCGAAACTTTCAAAAGTTTCAACCTCAACAGTTTCCAAAGCGCTCAACGGTTATGCAGAAATCAGTGAAAAAACGCGAAAACGCGTGATGGAGGTTGCTGACAGTTTAGGGTATATGCCCAATGCAACTGCCCAAAGTCTGGTCAGAAAACGGTCCAACACGGTTGGCGTTGTCTATGAAGTCGAATACGGTCTCAAAAACTTATTCTTTTCCGGTGTTCTTGAATCTTTTCGAAAGAACATCGAATTGAAGGGGTTTGACATTTTGTTGCTTTCTCACAATACCGACAGCGGTCTTGACTACCTAAGACATTGTAATTCTAAAAATGTCGATGCGGTTTTGGTCGTATCTGGCGGTGACAATCAGGAAGCCATTAGCAAACTGAGATCCAGTTCACTTGCAGTGATTACCCTCGATCCGACCGTGAAAGCACCGAATTCCATCTATTCCGATTCCTATAATTCGATCAAGCGTTCTTGCAGATACCTCTATGAACTCGGACACAAGAAAATCGCATTCATCAACGGATCTTATACCAATTTCATCGGTAATGATCGTTTGAAAGCCTATCTCGATTTCATGAAAGAAAAAGGACTGGATCCCATCTACTTGAAAGACCATTCCAATGAGTCTTACAGCTATGAAGAAGGCTACCAGAACATGAAACGTATCTTTGAAACTTACGGATTACCGGAAGCCGTGTGTTCCGTATCGGATCTGATGGCCGTCGGAGCAATCAATTATTTGCACACGCATGGATTCAAGGTGCCAGAAGATGTTTCAGTCATCGGTTTCGACGATCTCCAGGTTTGCGAGATTCTGACGCCCAAAATGACAACGGTCAGACAAAACTATGAGGCATTTGGTAAGTTGGCATGTGATACATTGCTGGGGATGATCGATGGTACGATTGGCCGAGTCATTGATCCGATCATCGTCGATACGGAAATCATCGTTCGCGATTCCTGCCGAAAACACAAATCTTAAAAAGATTGCGCAAGCAGTCTTTTTTGTTCCACTTAATCAAAAAGTAAGGAATATGTATGAAATAAGTGAGATAAAATTATATATAATAGTCATGCTGACATCATGGCTTTGGACCCCTGCTTTGATCACTTCCCTTTGTTTGTCTTCAAACGATCCAAACATGCAGCTGCTCTGATGGCCAATCCCCCCGTGCCATCAGAGCATTTCTATAAAAACTGTCCTTTTTGACAAAATTCTATGATATAATGATACATAATCAATCCATACACAACGTTCATCGAAAGGAAAAGGTCCCAACCAGGATCAAGGTATCGCTATGAGCCATAAAATACTGATAGTTGAAGACAATGTGATGATCAGCAGAAGCATCGAATCCAAGTTGAAAGACGAAATGTTTGAAGTCAAAGCAGTATTCAATGGAGAAGAAGCCATCAAGCAATTTGATCTCATCAAATATGACGCTGTGTTGCTGGATTTGATGTTACCCATCAAAAGCGGCGAAGAGGTACTCAGACACATCAGATCCAAAGGTGACGTGCCTGTCATCATCATTTCGACCAAAGATTCCGACGTTGAAAAAGCTGTGAATCTTGGGCTCGGTGCCGATGACTATTTGGCGAAACCATTTTCGATGCTCGAACTGGTTGCCAGAGTCAAAGCCGTCTTAAGACGTGCTCAACGCACCATTGAAAAAGAGATCAAGCCAAAATATGTTGCAGGCGACATCGAAGTGAACATGAACAATTTCGAAGTGAAGAAACTTGGTGTTCCCATCGAACTGACGCTCAAGGAATTCGAAATATTGAAACTGCTCATCACCCATCCTGACCAGACATTCTCGAAACAGCAGATGTACCGTGCGGTCTGGGGCGAAGAATACTATTACAACGACAATGTCATTAATGTCCATATCCGAAGACTCAGGGAAAAGATCGAAGTAGATCCCTCCAATCCCAAAGTCGTCGTCACCATGTGGGGATTTGGTTACAAACTAGGAGAATTCTAATACTTGAAGGGATCGCCAAAGCGACCCCTTTTTTGATGTCACAAAAACGTAAGAATTCAGATATCATTTTGATAGCATTGAATTGATATAATCAGAGCATGAAGGAGGCGAATTCATGACATCTTTTTCGATGCCCTGGGCGTTTGTGATGAACTATGACCATCACAAGCAGACCATGAATATCCAATGTTCTCAATCCTTTCAACAGTTGCTTGAATTCAATAACGAACATGTAACACTCAACAGTGATGATCTCATCAAATGTGTGCATATGTATGACTACCGGAAGTTAAGTTATTTTTCCAATGCCGAACTGAAATCGACATTTGATACTTTAATCCGCATCCGTCTCGAACCCCAAGGACCTTACCTCAGAACGATTGCAGTCTGCAATCAGACACATGCTGGTTTTTCGTGTGTGCACATGATGGAAGTCGATGTACTTAAAATGCGACATACGATGCACACGAGTGATCCGTTTGCCAGTATTCATCTTGAGATGATGGATGGGGATTGGATTAAAACCATGCAACTTCAGGAACAACTGCCCAAATTCAAGGTTCATTTGAAAGATTTGATGATCAGAACATGAAAAAAGAGCCTAGGCTCTATTTTTTATGACATCTGCGATGATAGAAGCAATGTAACGTGCACCGTTCTCATTCAAGTGCGTATTGTCTTTGATACCCAGTGGATAATGGATAGAATCCCCAGGATTCAAATGTAGGAAGTAGGTTTTTGCCTGATCTGGTCCGAGCGCGCTCAGTTTTCTTTGTGTGATTTCAAATAAATCGATGCACATCACATTTTCCTGTTTCGCCAATGCTTTCATGGCTTTCGGATAATCCTGATGGGTCAAAGGGTTTAACAATCCATCCTTGAAGTCACATCTTGATATCGATGTGAGGAGTATCGGAATCGCACCATGGCGTCTTGCGACATCAATGAATATGTTCAAGTTTCTGGGATAGTCATTTCGAGCATCCGCATAACGGTTCAAATCTTCAGATTTCTGGTCATTGTGTCCAAACTGAATGAGCAGAAGATCACCTGCTTTGATACCTTGACTGATGACATCCAGTCTGCCTTCATCGAGAAAAGATTTCGTCGATCGCCCGTTTTCAGCATGATTGAAAACGAGATACTCATCACCCAAATACGCGCTTAGGCATTCGCCCCAACCATATTCAGGACGTTTCTCTGCTTTTTTGATGGAAGCTGTCGAATCGCCTGCTATCCAAATCCTCATCATGAACACACATCCTTTCCATCTTATTGTAGCATGTTTTCAAGTCAGTATTTCGTGATATAATCAAGGCAGGTGAGCATATGCGTACACGTTTGATGAGTTTTAATGTCAGAGTCAATGTTTCAGTCGATGGCAAGCATGCATGGGACTATAGAAAGCCCCATGTTTTTGACTTTATCCTAAACGATGCGCCTGATCTCATCGGTTTTCAAGAAGTGTCCCCATCGATGTTGGATGAACTGAAAACAGCACTCCCCATGTATCATGCCTTTGGCAAGGGACGCGATCAACGGGGTGAAGGGACTCCTGTTTTCATCAGAAAAGATCGTTTTCAAATAATCGATGCACATACGTTCTGGTTATCAGATACACCTGAAGTGGAATCGGTGTTGAATGGTAGTCATTTTCCTCGGATTGCAACCTATGCTGTCCTTGAAGATCATGAACATCATCGGATGTTACTATTTAATACCCATCTCGATTACGCAAGCGATGAGATCTCACTTTCCCAAGCCAAGATCTTATACAAAAAAATGATTGAACTCCAAGTCATCCATGGTGGTTCACTTCTATTGACCGGAGACTTCAATCGTTATCCGGAATCCAAAACGGTTCGCTATCTGACTTCAAAACTGAATTCAGTCTATGAAAACAAATCCAAAATCACACTAACCTTTCATGGGTATTCCAAAGATACAAAGGGATATCCTATCGACTACATCATGACCACATCAGATATCGATATCCTATCCTTCGAAGTGATTCATCATTTTCTCCCTGATCAGTACTTGTCCGATCATTATCCGATAGCCATCTATTTTGACATCATCGAAGGATTCAAACCATGAGATATCAACGTCCTAAAAATGTGCCAGGTGCCATTTTCAATCTCTTGTTGATGGGGTCACTGATCGCAGCGAAGGTATCGGAATATTTCTTTCCTATTTACATGGTCATCTTTTTATCGTATGGAATCCTTTATGCCATCTACATCAAAAAAACATGGAAGTCAAGATTCCTACGCATGGTCTATGTCGGCGGATTGACCATCTTGTTCTACAGTGCTTTTGCCTCATGGGTCCATGAATGGGATATGACGTGGTTTTATGCCATCGGCATCTTCATGACGGGCATCGGATTGATTTATTTCAATGAGTCTTAAAATGTGTACTTTGTACACGTTTTTTTGTATATGAAAGGTGATCATCATCAAACTATGATAAGATAAACATAAAAGGCAAGGGGGATTTTCCATGGCAACGACCAAGAAAAAGTCATCAACATCCAAAAAGAAAACGTCATCACAGATGAACGTCTCCAAAGCAATCCATCGCGCAAGCAATAAGAAAACATCACCACTGATGTCCTTGTTGTTGATTGTTGTTGTGGTTGTCTTTGTCATCTGGTACCAACAAAACCAGGCAGAACCGACCTATGGTGCAGGTCAAAACGCAGAGGGCTACTACTATTATCAGAATCTTTCCACAGGTTATTATGCACCCGCACATTTACTCACTGGTGAAGAGCTTCAAAACGCACTGAATGAGATCACCAACGATGGCTTGACCTTGCAACGCTATAGCGATGCGAAAACAGTGCTTGCAGAAGCTGACTTGAGCTTGACTGACCGTACGAAAGTCTATAATGTCTATAACGGATTACTGGTCAACGCCACTTGGGATTCGACCTCCTGGCACCGTGAACATGTCTGGCCAAATTCCAGACTTGGGATGGAGCGTGTCGAGGAAAGTGGTAGAAATCAGGCTTCTGACCTGCATAACCTCAGAGCCATCACACCGGCCGTGAACTCATCGAGAAGCGACCGTTTCTATGACGATGCCACAGGAGGACCACAGACCGTGACCGGTGGTGGATACTATCCTGGCGATGACCACAAAGGTGATGTCGCACGTATCCTGTTCTATATGGCCACGACTTATGATTTTTTGATCTTAACTGACGATGGTTTGGAGGATGAATCCAATCATTACACCCTCGCAGGTGCGAAGATGGGTAAGTTATCCTTACTTTTAGAATGGCACCGGGAAGATCCGGTTGACGATTTTGAAAAACAAAGAAACGAAGTGATCTTTCAAGCACAGGGCAACCGTAATCCTTTCATCGATCAGCCAGCCTATGCGCACCTGATCTGGGAAAACAAGACGATTGATCAGTTGATTGAACCTGAAACCGTCAGTTATTTCAAGCCATCGAATATATTGTTGGCCATGATCATCGAAAGGAGCATCGTTCATGAACGTTTCCTATGAGTTAAGCCAAGGTCACTATTTCATCGGTGATCCAGCCATTTTCATTCGTAAAAATCCAGAAGGAGACCTTTTTGTCCAAAAATTATGGGATCTCTTTTATCTCGATATGAACAAGTTTCAGCATCTTTTGATTGATGGTGTTTCTTTCTATATCACCAGAACCGCAGAAGGAGATGGCTACTTTGATGGCATCGGCACCGATACAGGAACGATCATGATCATCAGAATCGATGACTTGGCTGATGATCAGAGATTTCATCATGAGTTTCCAACCAGAGGCTGCAAGATTCTTGAAGTCAAAGACCGTGATTTGGTGAGTGTCGAATCCTTCAATATTCATTTTGAGAGTGGATTAAGTATTAGAACCTTTGAGGTATGAAAAAAACCACTCGAAAGTGGTTTTGTTTTTGAAATGGTACCCCCTTACGGGATCGAACCGTAGACCCACTGATTAAGAGTCAGTTGCTCTGCCAGCTGAGCTAAGGAGGCATATTTCGCCGTGCATTGATTATTATAGCATAGGAATTTTAAAAAGCAAGACATAACCCCAAAAATAAACGATTTTTAGGAGCATCATTCTTATACATAAGAAGGTTATTTGGTGACACCCAATCGGACTCTTTCAATCACATCATCCATCATCTTGATGGCCAGTTTCATATGCGCTTGATCCTTGAACTGAAACAAGACTGCTGACTTGCCGAATTTCAGACCTTTGATCTTCAAAAGCTTTAAAGATTCGACATAATCGAAATCTGTGGTGTAAATCGAAAAATGTTCTTTTCCGCCACCCAGCATCAAAAAGATCTTGCCGATCAACTTGTATGTCGGTCTCGAATATGACATCACCAAAGGATATTCTGGGTAATGGGATGTCATATGACTGACTGCAGCATCATACCAAGATTTCCCGGTTTCAGATAAGGTTTCCCGGTAACTTTGGATATCTTTAAGCATGAATATCACCTCATATTTTTATGTTATCACAGAAATAGAAATCATGGTGAAATCAGGCACAGGATTTTTATCTCATCTAAATTGGGGTTCACATGATATAATTTGATTAGTCATGAAGTGAGGGAAACCATGTATCGTTACACGCTGGGGTTTGTCAAAAGAAAAGATGAAGTACTACTGGTCAACCGACATAAAAACCCTTGGAAGGGTTGCTGGAACGGTCTGGGTGGCAAAGTCGAGCCAGGTGAATCGATTGAAGCATGTATCATCCGTGAAATCATCGAAGAAACCGGCATCAAGATCAATCCTTCGATGATCGAAGACAAAGGGACACTGACCTGGAATTCATTTGATGCCATGGGCAAAGGCTTGCATATCTTTGTCATTCATGTCTCTGATGATTTCGTCTATGAAACACCTAAAGACACCCCTGAAGGCATTCTCGATTGGAAAACGATTGAATGGGCGACCGATTTCGAAAACTACGGGGTCGCACACAACATCCCTTATTTTTTACCTACCGTCATCTTTAATCCAGATCGGTATCACTATCATTGTACATTTGAAGGCAGACATCTCTTGTCTGTATCCCAAACGAAAGAAGCGTCCTTATGATTCTAGAACTCATCATCGGTAGTACCGCTGTTGGCCTGATCGGCATCGCGACACTCTCCGTCATCCAAAAAAAGAAAAACGATGCGATCAAAGCCATATCGATTGAAACCTTCAAACGCTATGGCAACCTTGAGCATACCGGACACAAAACTCTGTTTTCCATGAACGGCAAAACGTGGCAGGTCCTCTTTTTTCATGTCCCTGCCAATCAGGATTTGACGGTCAACAGCAGATCCATCTGGGAAATCAGGGATGCATCCAAGTCAAGGTTGGTGAATCAGACCTATTTCTTAGCATCTGACCTACCCAAAATCGTCATCATCTATCCATCGACACTGGTGATCAAGCGATACATCAATGAAAACGAACTCGTCTTTGTCAAATATAAAGAACCATTTTACAACATGAATCTGGTCAGACATTTCGAATTAGAAGATTTCTTGAAAGGAGAAAGCGCATGAAGAAATTAGCCATCATCATTTTGTTTTCTCTGTTTTCAATCGTTTTGTCATCCTGTCAGGCGTATGAAATCACCTATACCGATGATGTACCGTTTGAAATCGAGATGAAAAGAGATACAGTGAATATCTTGCAGATCACTGATCTTCATCTGACATACGGCATCGACAAAAGAGACAGAGATACCTTTGATCTCATCAAAGCTTTGAATGAGGCTGAAACATATGATTTGATTGTCATCACAGGCGATATGACCATGTCTCCTCAGGGGCCAAGGATATTCTCAAGACTCATTGGTTTCATGGAATCCCTTGAAACACCATGGACATTTGTTTTTGGCAATCATGAAACAGATTTCAACGACTATCATGAATATTTAAGACGCATACCGGAAACAGAATATCTCTTATTCAAAGTCGGACCTCAGTTAAATGATGGCGGCTTTGGCAACTTTTCAATCGTCTTCAATCAGAATGGAATCCCTTTCTACAAACTCTATCTGTTGGATTCCAAAGCTGAAATCAAACCCATCGAGGGACTCGAAGACGATTATGGCTATCTCTCACTTGCTCAAGTGAACTGGTATGAAAGCCATGTCCAAACAGATACGGTGGATTCCATCGTGTTCATGCACATTCCGCTCAGACAATATATTCTGGCTGAAAATTATGTCGGCACTTTCCGAGAAAAAAGAGTCTATGCACAAAGCATCGATACCGGATTCTTTGATGCGATGGTCTATCATGGCAGATCTAAGGCTGTCTTTGTCGGGCATGACCATCTGAATGACTTTTATTTCTACTTATCCGGTATCATGCTCGCTTATGGCAGAGCGACCGGTTATAACGGCTACGGTGATCTTGAAAAAGGTGGCAGATTCATCAGAATTGATGCATCTGGCACACTATCAACTGGAATCATTTCCGGCAGTGAGGTACGCTCATGAACACTAAAGATCGAGTACTTGTCTTGTTGTCATCGTTTTTCTGGGCAGTGGTTGGCCTGTTTTTCACAGGATCGTTTTTGTTTTTCCTCATCCCAGTCATCGGACTCATCTATGTCATCATAGGAGGTCGAAAACATGTTTGAATTCTTGATTTATATCTTAGTGAATGCGTTTTGGCTTTCCCTGATTGGGGGTACGACGATACTGTTTCTGATGCGTCTGTTCAGTGTGTTCCAATATCAGATTGAGCAGAAGAAAGCACTTCAAGTCTTGTTCATCCCCTGTTCGATCGGTTTTTACTTACATGTTCCATCCAAGGATTTGTTCACGAAGATTTATCGAATCCTAGTCGTTTTCTTTTTCGTTGTCACTGTTTTTGCCAGTTTCTTCCTATTCTACATGCACCTGGAGCTCGATTTCATCTATGGAATACAAGGTTATACGCAAACAATATAATTCAGACATGTGCTTTGTCTGTGGTCTGAAAAATGACGCAGGATTGCATACCCATTACTACGAACTGGAAAACCAGTCGCTTTTAGGCATCTTCAAAGGTCATTCTGTGCATCAA
>DITG01000053.1 GCA_002422045.1 Acholeplasmataceae bacterium UBA6190 | reverse complement strand
AAAAAACAACATGCCGAATTCAATCGAATCGGCATGTTTTTCATCTTCATCGTAACCATTGATACGTGGCAATCAAACTGACAAACGTCAATATCCCCATCACTACCAAAGCGGTGACATATATCAAAGGATATCCGCGATTGAGTTCAGAAACCGACAGGTGTCTAAGCACGATGCCTAAGTATGCCCATAGAATCACTAGCCCATAAGCAATATCTTTTTCCAAATAGATCCACAAGGAAGCCAGAATCAAACCAACCACAAGGATACCTACGGTCAGCAAGACCGATGACTGTGAAAAGCTTGGAACACCAAGTTTCACAAGCATGATGGTCACATTGGCAATGGTTGCAATCGTGATCCATCCGAAATAGACAGAAAATGAAGTTCGTGTCAAATTACCTAATGCAGGAGTTATCTTCGAAATGAGCACAAGCGTGATGAGGAGAAGAATCATGATCACCGTGGATAGGACAATCTTGTCATAGTGCCACGCAAGCAACCATAATGCATTGAACAGTGATGAAATCGCAAAGAGCACATTCACTTTCAAAAACAATGCTCTCAATTCTACACTCATCGGTTTCCCGATGGTTGTAAATTGGAAAACGACATAGGCAAACAACAAAAGATAAATGATACCCCAAATGGAAAAGGTGAGTCCTGTGGGTTGAAAGAGATTTGGATACTTATAAGAAACATCGCCAGTGGTAATACCATTGATCGGCATCGTGTTGGCCAATGTATTCATCACCATCATGAATACATACATCAAAGCTGCAACTACTATCATGAGTGTAGACATCATAACCCTTCTTTCTTAACGTGATTATACCATAGGCAAACAAAAAAGACGAAGACTCGTCTTAAGTGTTGGGGATGACGCGATCAGGACTTAATACTGATAAGTCAACTTGAACATATTCTGTCTTATTGATCTGTCCAGTGGGTGTCTGATACGTATATTCGACTTTCAAATAGAGCATGGGATCTGTCACTTTGACAAACCATAAAGGTCTGACTGGCAAATCATAATTGAAGTCTAATTGAAAGGTTCTGACACTCGTTGAAAGGCTTTGTTGAGGGATCATCGAGCGCATATCCGTCCATTTGGTCTGCAAGACCGGGGTTGCTCTGACATTGCCGACAGTATAGGTTTCCCTCACCGTATAGAATACGGAAAACTTATAGTATCCACCAGTCCAGCCTACAGGATCCGTCGTCTCTTGTGGATTTTTGAGTTCGGTCCAATCCACAGTCAGTGTGATTGCCTCAAGTTCGTCTATGTCAACAAACTTGTTGACATAAGTCGTTTGCGATGTGACTTCCGCATCAAAATGCACTTTGTTATTGTTGGCATAAGCGCCGACATAAACTGCAATCACAAATGCAACCGGTAAAACGGCGATGAAGAGGAACCCTGCGATTTTAATACGATTTTGATGAACCCATGACCAGAATCCGATCTTCTTGGGTTGTCCTTTGATGTTTTTATTCATGTGCATAAACTCCTTATTGTGAAGTACTAATATCATTATACATATTTTACAAAAAAAAGAAAGAACTATCACCAAACTCGGTCTGTTTCTTGATTGACTTTTAAGAAGATTTTAAGGTATAATGATGAGGTGCATCATGCATCAGACAATTTGATTGAATCAATTGTTAAAAATAAAATACATGGAGGTGTTTAGAATGCTATTACCAGTAGCACTCACAGCTGTAGAAGCTATCATCTCCGGTTTGCTGATCGCCATCGCAGCGGTTCTTGGGTATTTCTTACGTGTTTGGCAACACGAAAAAAATCTTAAGGCTAGTCGCGCTTTGGCTGAAAAAATTGTTGAAGACGGAAAAAAAGAAGCCGAAAAGGCAAAAAGAGAAAGTGTTTTAGAAGCGAAACAGGATATCTTTGCTTTACGCAAGGAATTTGACAATGACATGCGGGAACGCAGACAAGTCGTCGTTACCTTGGAAAACAAAGTTTCGCAACGCGAAGACACATTGAATCGTCGTGCACTGCACCTAGACAAGCGTGAAGAAACGCTTGCTTTGCGTGAAGAAAAACTTGACGAAAAGAAAGAACAACTTGAACAATTGAATAGCAAAGCGGAAGAAGTCTTGAAACAGCAAGAAGAAAAACTGATGGAGATCTCTGGACTTACTGTCGAACAAGCAAGAGAGATCATCATGGCGGGTGTCAGAGAAAGTATTTCTGATGAAATCGCCGGATACATCAAGGATGAAGAAGAAAAGGCTAAAAATGAAGTTCAACAACGCTCTAAGCAGTTGTTGTCACTTGCAATCCAGAAATACGCAAGTGAGACCACAACAGAAAGAACAGTCTCTGTTGTCGATCTACCCAACGATGAAATGAAAGGTCGTATCATTGGTCGTGAAGGACGTAATATTCGCACCATTGAAGCATTAACAGGTGTTGACCTGATCATTGACGATACCCCAGAAGCGGTTGTCCTCAGTGGTTTTGATCCGATTCGAAGAGAAATTGCCAAGCGTGCATTAACCACGTTAGTCTCCGATGGTCGCATTCATCCAGGTCGTATTGAAGAAGTCGTCGAAAAGGCGCGTGTTGAAGTCGATATGTTCATTCGCGAAGCGGGTGAGGATGCAGTCTTCAAGACAGGCATTGGCCGTATTCACCCCGATCTTGTCAAACTGCTGGGACGACTCAGTTTCAGAACCAGTTACGGACAAAACGTACTCAAGCATTCCATCGAAACTGCATTCCTCTGCGGCAAACTCGCAGTTGAAATCGGTGAAGATGAAATCATGGCACGTCGTGCAGGATTGTTACACGATATCGGCAAAGCAGTTGACCACGAAGTCGAAGGCGGTCACGTCTCGATTGGTGTCAACATTGTCAATAAGTACAAAGAACCCAAAGAAGTTGTCGATGGTATTGCATCACACCACGGCGACAAGGATGCAGAAACCATCATTGGTGTTCTGGTTGCAGCAGCCGACGCATTGTCAGCAGCTCGTCCAGGTGCACGTTCTGAATCCATGGAAAACTACATCAAACGTCTTGAACAACTGGAAGCCATTTCCAATGAAATTCCGGGTGTTGAAAAATCATTTGCCATTCAAGCCGGCAGAGAAATCAGAGTTCTCGTCAAGGCTGATCAGGTCGATGATCTATCCACATTCAAGGTCGCTCGCCTGATCAAGGAACAAATCGAAGAAAAGATGACGTATCCTGGAACCATCAAAGTCACGGTCATCCGTGAAACACGAGCAACAGATATCGCTAAATAAGAGGCTTCGGCCTCTTTTCGCTAGAAAGAAGGTAATCCCATGAAAGTATTGTTCATCGGTGACATTTACGGAAAACCCGGTCTTGATATGCTTCAACTTCATCTGCCGGAACTGAAAAACATTCACCGCCCCAACATCATCATCGTCAATGGAGAAAATGCCTCACACGGGCGTGGCTTATCTTTAAGAATCTATAAGGAACTGATGAGCATGGGCATACATGCCATCACGATGGGTAATTGGGTCTGGGGTAACAAAGAACTTTTTGATTTCATTGATGGATCCAATGTGGTTCGCCCATTCAATTTTCGTGAAGCGCCGGGCAAAGGACATCTTGTACTCAATTATAACGGTACAAAACTGCTCGTGATCAACGCACTCGGCAGAACGTTCATGAATGCCAACATGGAATGCCCGTTCATTGGAATCGACAAGATCTTAGAACAAGAGCCTGCGGATTATGTGTTTGTCGATATCCATGCCGAAGCGACTTCAGAAAAAGTAGCCTTAGGACATTATTTGGATGGCAGAGTCTCTGCAGTCGTCGGAACGCACACACATGTGCCTACTGCAGATGAAAGAGTATTGCCACAAGGCACACTCTATATCACCGATGTCGGTATGACCGGTCCTTTGAATGGTGTGATTGGTGTCACAAAGGAGATCGTTTTAGACCGTTTCATCAATGGTTTCTCGATTCCAAACGAAGTAGCACCGGGTATCAAGCAACTCAACGCAGTCATCATGGATTTCCAAAAAAAGACCATTTCAAGAATTCACATCGAAAGCGAAACAGTATAGGACATACTGTTTTTTGCTGTATAATAGGACTAGGTGATTTTTAGATGAATAAAGTCGATATCGATAAGTATTTCAAGCCTGATCTCAAAGAGGCTCGGAAACGTGGCAAATCTGCCATCGAAGAACTCAGATTCCAATTAAGTGATGCCCATCAGCAGATTGGTGTCCATAAACAATACAAGATTTATACATACGGTTGCCAAGGCAACGAAGCAGACAGTGAAACCATGGCTGGTATTTTAAGGCTCATGGGTTTTTCAGCGACTGAACATGACGAAGAAGCGGACATCATCATCATCAATACGTGTGCCATTCGTGAAAATGCTGAAAATAGGATCTGGGGAGAACTCGGCAGACTCAAGGCTTACAAGAGACAACACCCGAATCTGATTCTAGGACTAGCTGGTTGCATGTCACAGGAAGAAAATGTGGTAGAACGTGTTCTAAAGAAGTATCAGCATGTCGATATCATCTTTGGTACCCATAACATACACAAACTGCCTGAGTATATCGAAACTGCCATGTTTTCCAAGGAACGTGTCGTTGAAGTCTATTCACAAGAAGGTGACATCATCGAAAATCTCCCCAAAGTCAGAACCCACAAGTTCAAGGCTTGGGTCAACATCATGTTTGGCTGTGATGAGTTTTGTACATACTGCATTGTTCCTTATACACGAGGCAAAGAGCGTTCCAGATCCAAAGCGGAAATCATCAGTGAAGTGAAAGAACTCGCAGAACAAGGGTATCAGGAAATCACACTCTTAGGACAAAATGTCAATGCATACGGCAAAGACTTTGAAGATATCGATTATACGTTCGGAGATCTCTTGAGAGATTTGGACCAACTGGGAATTCACCGCATCCGATTTACCACATCCCATCCCCATGACTTAGACAACAAGACGATGGAAGCGATGAGAGACTGCAAGCATGTCATGCCGTTTTTCCATTTACCCGTACAATCAGGATCTGACAGAGTCTTGAAAAAGATGAACAGACACTACACTAAGGCATCCTATCTGAAAGTCTTGAATGAACTTAAAAACACCGTTCCAGGTATTTCTGTCACAACCGATATCATTGTCGGGTTCCCAGGTGAGACGGATGAAGATTTCATGGAAACGATGGATCTTGTCGATCAGGCCAATTTCGAAGGTGCATTCACATTTGTCTTTTCCAAGCGAGAAGGCACACCTGCAGCAACCTTTGAAGACAACACACCTGAACACGTGAAAAAAGAAAGACTCTATCTGTTGAATGACAAAATCAATGACGGATACTTGAAAGGAAACCAACGTTTCTTAAATCAAACCGTCAAGGTTCTCGTCGATGGCGTCTCCAAGTATGACGATCAAGTGCTTGCGGGATATACAGAGCATAATAAGCTGGTCAACTTCAAAGGAAACCCGGATCTGATCGGGAAAATTGTCGATGTCAAGATCACAGCTGCAAAGACCTGGTTCCTGATGGGAGAAAGCATATGACAGAAAAAGAGAAAATGATCCAGATGATACTGGAAAACGAATCGATTGCCAGATACCGTAGAATTGAACAATTGATCAATGACAACAAGGAACTCAAAGGTAAAATTGGCGAACTGAAAAACATCCAGAAACAACTCGTGAACGCCAAGGAAATCGGAAAAACAGAAGCAGTTCAGTCTTTTCAAAAACGTTATGACGACCTCCTGGAATCGATAGAAGAGTACCCGTTGATGTCCGATTATTTGGCTTTACAAAGCGACATTAATGAAATGCTACAAACTGTCGTTTCCATCATCGAAGATGGGATTGAAAAGGATTTTGAATGAAGTTGGGCCTGATAGGGCCCTTTTCTATTAAAAAAGGTTAAAAACCTTGTAAAATCAACAAAATCATTGTATTATAAATACAAAGAAGTGCAATTGGAGGTTCCATTATGCCGAGATTAACACGAGAAAGCAACATAGTCGTTGGAAACAAGGAAATCAAGATTGAAGATATCCTGAAAACCATCATTTATTTGCCTGCAACGCAATTGAATGCGTTTTTCAAAGAAATCAATCTGACCATCCCCAGAGAGCTCAGAATGTTTGTGCTTCGGGAAGTGCTGCGGGAAAAGGTCATTGAAACCAGAAAATCCAGATTGACACTTGCAGATGAACTGAATTATCGTCTGTCTTGGTTCACTGAATTTACCGAAACCCAACTTGAGAACCTGCTCATTTTCTTTGACGATCCAAAACTCGACAAAATGTATCTTGAAGAATTCTGGACGGATTTGCTATCCTACATGGTCGAAAAGCAAGTCAATCCTAGAGACATCAAGAAAGTCGTCGACCAGTCCATCAATCATGTGAAGGCTGTCGGACTCGAATTACCCAATTTGAAGACATTCAATCGTGATATCAAGTATCTGTTTTTTGACAGTTTCGGTCGCATTGACGGTCTGCCACCTCAAAAATTCAGACCTGTTTTATACAAGAGTTCCACACTTTCAGAAATTCGTGATCTCGGCTCTAAATACGATGTTGAAGTTCCAAGACGTTTGAAAAAAACAGAACTTGCAGATATCATCATCAAGGAATTGACCGATCGCAATCAATACACACCTGAAGAGGAAGTCAAGATCCGCGGCATGTCTGTTCTTGTGATGCAGCGTTTTGCCATCGATCATGACATCAAAGCCTCCACAGAACTCAAAAAAGAAGAAATCATCGAATATATTCTTGCCAACGCCAATGAAACCAGAGAATCCTATTTCATTCCTGCTTCTCCTGAAGTGTATGAAAAGGAAGTTCATGAAGTTGAAAAAGTCGAAGCGACTACTCCAGCCAAGCCGGTTGTTGTTCCTGTGATCGAAGAAGTTAAAGAAGAAGTCAAGGAAGAACCACAAGCGCCTGCACCAGAACCTGTACAAGAAGAAACTCAACCTGAAGTCAAACCAGAACCTGTATTGACTCAACAGCAGCCTGCACAATCCGTGCAATATGTTTCACAGACCATCGATCTTTCTGATTTGATCAGTGAAATCCGTCTGCTCAGACAAGCTGTTGAACAATCCAATGAAATCAAGTTACAATCCATGCAAGTCCAAGAAGGCAGTGAAGAAGACTTCACCCTCCGGAAGAGACCATCAGATGCGGGTGCACCACTGGTGTTGAATTCTGCAGAATTCTATGGGAAGCCTAAGAATTTGAAGGATATCATCAAGACTGATGAAGCAAATGAACGTGAAAAGTTCATCGAAGAACGCAAAGTAGCTTCATCGATTGGAACCAACATTGAAGACAAGGAAGCAGACAAGGTACCTGGAGAACTCAGATTCTTTGGGAAACTCTTCAAGGGCATCGGTAAGATTTTATGGAAGTTGCTGAAGATATTGTTGAAGATCGCACTCATTGTTGCCATCATCGGTATCATCGGTGTCACACTCTTCGCATTACTCACATTCTTTGTCAACATTGCATTCTTGCAAGGTATTGAAGACTCCATCAACAGTTTCCCAATCTTGGGTAAAGGCATCATCCAACATATCCATGACCTGCTCACCAGCTTTGGCTTGACAGCAGCAGCATAAGATTTCCATAGAGGGGGACACCATGGACAAACAACAATACACCCCAATGATGCAACAATATCTCGACATTAAAGAAGACTACGCGGATGCGCTAGTCTTTTTTAGATTGGGTGATTTCTATGAAATGTTCTTTGATGATGCGATTGTCGCATCCAAAGTCTTAGAAATCGCACTCACCTCCAGAGATGCTGGTGCGAAAGTTCCGATGTGTGGTGTGCCATTTCATGCGGTTAAACCATACGTTCAAAAACTCATTGAAAAAGGATTCAAAATCGCCATTGTCGAACAAGTCACCGAACCCGGCAAAGGGCTTGTGAAACGTGAAGTCATCAGGCTCATTACCCCAGGAACTGTCTTTGAAGACGGTATTTTGGATGCAGGAACCAATAATTTCATCGGTTCTGTCCTTTTGACTGAAAAAGGGTATGCATTGACCTATGTGGACATATCTACAGGTGAAGCATATCTCACCGATGGTTTGGAGAAAAAAGGCGTGCTTGATCTGATCATGAGTCTTTCCATCCCTGAGGTTGTGTTGCCACCTCATTTTGATGTATCTTTCATCAGCCAACTCAATGGTGATGGTATTCTGATTTCTTTTGCAGAATCGAAAGAAATCATGGACTTGAAAACAGTCGAACATTTGGACAGAGAACAAAAACGTGCAGCCTCGCACCTGATTGGTTATCTTGTCAATACGCAAAAACAGAGTCTGAATCATCTGATGCCTTTTAAGATCATCAGACAAATCGGACACATGCATGTCGATTACCGTGTCAAAAAGCATTTGGAAATTGAGACTTCCCTATCGAACAACAAGGAAACAACGCTCTTACACTGGTTGAACAAATGTCATACCGCGATGGGTTCCAGACTGCTCAAGTCATTTTTGAATCATCCACTGACCGATATGGCTGCCTTAAACGATCGCTATGACATGATCGATGCATTCAAGGCATATATGCCCAGAGAACAAGTCAAAGAACGACTGATCTATATCTATGATATCAACCGTATCGTCGGTAGAGTCGCCTTTCAGACTGCAAACGCCAGAGATTTATATCAACTCAAAGAAACACTTGCCCAGATTCCAAGTTTAAAACAAGCACTCATGCTCTACAAACATCCGAAATTGGATGCACTCGTCGAAAACATGAACGATCATCAGGAACTTTATCAGTACTTGAATCAGGCGATACATCCCGAACCGCCCATCACCTTGAAAGATGGTGGCATCATCAAAGAAGGTTTTGATGAAAAGCTTGATGAACTGAGAAGCATTGATACCCACGGTCAGTCCTGGCTTTCAGAATTCGAAATCGCTGAACGTGAAAAGACAGGGATTAGAAACCTAAGGGTAGGATACAATAGAGTCTTTGGTTATTATATCGAAGTCTCCAAAGGCAATCAATCACTCGTTAAAGAAGAGTTTGGCTATGAACGGAAACAGACGCTCGCCAATTCAGAACGATACATCACTCCGATTCTCAAAGAAAAAGAAGATGCACTCCTTCACGCAAAAGAACGCGCCGTGAACTTGGAGTATGAGATTTTCAAGGAAGTCAGAGAAAGAGTTGAAGCGCATACCTACTCTCTTCAGGCATTATCCAAGCAAATTGCAGAAATCGATGTTTTCCTAAGTCTTGCAGTCGTTGCTGAACAATACCATTACACAAGACCCAATCTGCACACAGGCAGATCGGTAGAAGTCAAGCGCGGCAGACATCCTGTCGTTGAACATTTCACAACGTTTGTTGAAAACGATGTCGACATGAAAGAAGGAGAAATCTTTCTGATTACAGGACCAAACATGAGCGGTAAGTCAACCTATATGCGTATGTTCGCAGTGATTGCCTACATGGCTCAAATGGGATCCTTTGTGCCTGCGGAATCGGCATATTTGCCGCTTTATGATGCGATTTATACCCGAATCGGTTCATCGGATGACTTATCCGGTGGCAAATCCACATTCATGGTGGAAATGGTCGAATCCAATGAAGCACTCACCAAGGCGACTGACCGATCACTGATCTTGTTCGATGAAATCGGACGCGGTACGGCGACCTATGACGGCATGGCTTTGGCTCAGGGTATGATTGAGTACATCCATGAGAAAATCAAGGCACAGACGCTATTTTCGACTCATTATCATGAACTGACTGTCCTTGAAGAGTCACTTGAAAGACTGACGAACCTCTGTGTGAAAGCCAAAGAAGAAAAAGATTCGATGGTCTTTTTGCATCATGTCGAAAAAGGAACGACCGATAAGTCTTACGGGATCCAAGTGGCATCCCTTGCACATCTGCCCAAGAGTCTGATTGC
>DITG01000072.1 GCA_002422045.1 Acholeplasmataceae bacterium UBA6190 | reverse complement strand
AATCACCGACACACAAAATCTCTCCAATCGATGAAACATACTGATCTGATACCTCGGAAATATGGATCAAGCCTGAATAGTCGTCGCATGACACGAAGACACCATAGGGTTGAATACCGGTGATTTTACATGTGATTTGATCCTGTATGTTCATATCCATTAACCTCGTCAATCATTATATCATATTTAATATGATGAGGATTGAAAAATGAAAGAAAGTGAAAATGCACGTCATTTCATCAAACGAACGTGACAGACTTTTCTTTCAAAATCGTCATGCTATAATAGACATACACACATTCAATACAGGGGTATTTATGCAAAAACTGATTGGTATAACATCAAGAGTTCTCATTGAAAATCATATCGAGAAACAATTTGTCAACACCAGGTACTTGACACCTCTTCATGAGCGAGGCTTCAATACGATCATGCTGACACTTTCTTCACCAAATCCAGAGAGCATCTTTGATTTATGTGATGGTTTTCTCGTGACGGGTGGTGTAGATTTGAATCCAGAAACTTATGGTGAAAACAATGCAGGTCTTTCAAAGGAAACCGATGATCGTTTGGATCTTTTAGATCAGCAAGTCATACAGTACGCAAAATCGCATGATAAGCCACTTTTAGGTATTTGCAGAGGACATCAGAGTCTCAATGTCTTCATGGGTGGGAGTCTGATTCAGGATTTGAATTGTTTGGATAAACATCACGAACATATCACCAAAGATCACCGCATACACACGTCAAAAAATCGTTTGCTGAACCTGGAAGAAAGCGTATTGGTGAATAGTTACCATCATCAAGCCATCCAAAAAATCGCCCCAGATTTTGATATCATTGCATGGCACGAGGATCATACCATTGAAGCGATAATTCACCGTCAATTGCCGATGATGAGTGTTCAATGGCATCCAGAAGCTAGTCCAGGATCTCCAGTGACAAAGATTATCTTTGATGCATTCGAATCCCTATTTAAATAACAGACAGGGTGTCCACAACGGACACCCTGTTTTTACTCATATGCAAGATAAATGCCAAGCCCGCCAAGTCCAACATGTGCAGACACCACAGCGCTGATAACGCCTGTGATTTTAATATCAATGCTGTCATCAATTCTGTATATTTCATGTTCAAGTTCTTTGGCCTGAATACTCTGATCGACATATGCGATTCTCACAATCACTTGACCTTGACTGATAAGTTTTTGAGTTTGTTCAACCAAATATAGGATAACATTGTTGAAATTTCTGACCTTGTGTTCAAGTTCGAGCACACCTTGTTTGAATCGCAAAATCGGTTTGATTTTTAAAATGTTTCCGATGACGGCTTGAATCTTTCCGATTCTCCCGCTTTTGATCAGTGCTTGTAAATTGTCAATTGTAAAAATGATGGATCCCTTAGACTTGAGTTGCTCAAGGCGATTGAGACCTTGATGGACATCATGACCTTCATCTAGAAATTCGATGAGTTTTTCAGTCATATAACCCGCACCATTGATGGTGGACTCCGAGTCGATCACATAAACTTTAGGATGTTCTAGAATGGTTTTCCCAAGGTTTGCACTATTATAAGTTCCTGATAATGTTTTGGATAATGTGATGCAAATCACTGATTCGTATCGTTTCAATTGTTCTTCAAACGCATGGATGAATTGCTCCGGTGATGGCTGTGATGTCTTGACTTCAAGTTTGTTTTGAAGTGCGCGAACAACCAGACTCGGATCAAACGATCCGTCTACATATTCTTTTCCATCAATGATGACTTTTAGGGGTACAACAGTGATATCGTGTTTTCTTGAAAATGCCTGGTCGATACCAAAGGTGGAGTCGACAACAATACCTACGGTTCTTTTCATGGGACGCCTCTCTTTCTCTTTGATTTGATTATAGCAAATCAAATCAGAATTGATATAACAAAAAAGGACGTACTCGTCCTTGTCATGTCAGTCAACTGTTACCACTGCGATCACGCCTGGCACATTTTCTAAAAGCATGGTTTCAATGCCTTGTTTGAGTGTAACGTCAAGCGCCATACATCCATCGCATGCTCCAAGCATTTTGACGTAGACGATGCCATCTTCGACGTTGAGCACTTCGATATCGCCACCATCTCTTTGGAGATATGGTCTAACTTTAGTAATCAAGTTGAGAACTTGTTGTTTGGTATCATTCACGGGGTTCACCTATCCTTATCAACTTTAGTTTACTCTTTTGGTTGTTTTTCTTCAACTGTTTCATCTTGCGTAGGCTTCATTCGCTTTAAAACGTAGTGAGGACAGTTCAGATTACATGATTCATTCAAGTAATCGGGAATTCGCTTATACCCATTCGGGGACTTGGGATCAGAATTGAATCCTTTGATTCTTAAAATGGATGACGACATATCGCCAACCAGATACGTATAACGATCAAAAGCGACATCAACGTATCGTTCTGTAAACTTGAGAAGATCAAAAGCCTCTCGATGATTTTTAATGAGTTCAAACTGTCCGAAATCTGTATCGATGATCATATTATACCCTCTTCATGATGACGACTGCTTCTGCTGCAATCGCTTTTTGTTGGCCGATAGCATCCATCTTTTCATAGGTGGTTGCTTTGACGCTGATTAAATCTTTGGAAATGCCTAAGTGATTGCTAATCGAATCTCTGATGGCTGAAATGAATGGATTCAACTTAGGAAGTTCCGCATAGACGGTAGCATCCACATTACCAATCTCGTATCCTCTGGATTTTGCCATCTCTTGGACATCCTTAATGATTTTAACACTTGACATGTCTTTTGTCTTTTCAATCGTATCTGGAAAATGTGTGCCGAGATCACCCAGGGCTAGTGCACCTAGTATGGCTTCTGCAATGGCATGCAAGAGCACATCGGCATCACTATGACCGAGTAACCCTTTTTCATAGGGAATCTCAATTCCACCCAGGATGAGCGGTCTGCCTGTAACAAGCTGATGAATGTCGAAACTATGTCCGATTCTCATGGATTCTTCCCTTTCCAAATGGTTTTTAACATACAGTAAATCTTGCGGGTATGTCACTTTTAAGTTAGGTTCTTCATTGATGACAATCTTGATTTTTTCTTCCGGATAGAATGCTTGGTAGAGTGCGATATCATCATCGTAAGACTGGCTGGTTCGTAAATAGGCATATCTGATCTTCTCTGCGAGAAATGCTTGAGGGGTTTGAGCCAAAATGAAGGATTCTCTGTTCATGGATTGTAAAACGTTTGACTCATATCGTTTAATCGCTGAAGTCACTTTTTCTGCGAGCAGTACAGCATCTTGAAACTCAAGAGCTTTTTCGATCTCCATGATTGCTTTTTTTGAAATCAACGGGCGTGCCGCATCATGAATGTAGACATAGGGTGTTTCCACTTCTTTGAGACCCAACATGACAGATTCACTGCGTGTTTTACCACCAATAACCATTTTGATATTGTCTCTGACATATTTTCTGAAATCATTGATGTCGTTACGGTTGACAACCAAAACAATTTCATAACCCATATCCAAAAAAGTTTCTACTGAATAGAGAAACAAAGGCTTGTGATTAATCTCAAATAATACTTTAGATTGATTCAGTTGTGTTCTGCTCCCTGTTCCGGCAGCAACGATCAAGGCTGTATTCATAATCTCCCTGTATAATAAGCGTCTAGTGGTTGGTCGTGCTCTGCGATCTCAAAGGAATCAATTTCTTGAAATCCGTAGATGACACCGACAGCGCGATGGGGTCTGATTCTTTTTAAAAACTGATCGTAATATCCTTTGCCATATCCAATCCGATAACCGGATTTCAAAATGGCCAGTGCAGGGACGATCATATAATCAATCTCTAGATCAACAATGTCACCTTCCATAGGTTCCATCACGCCAAATGCACTTTTTTCGAATGCCTGATGGGGCACATATTCGATGAAATGAAGTTCCTGATTGATGATTTTAGGAAAAGCTAGTCGTCTTTGTCCAACAAGCTTCATCAAATTGACTTCGTTACCCATCGGATAAAATATCGCAACCAGTGATGCTTTTTTGAAATCAGGATCTTTGTCAAGTTTTGAGAAGATGACTCTGTTTTCCTTCTCAATCGTCGAAGTATCCATCTCTTCACGCAATCGCTTCATCTGATTTCTAATCTCTTTTTTGGTCATGAAACAATATCCTTATAATAACAGCCATGTGCTGAAAACTGTGGGTTTTCTGCAATCTTCAAGGCTTGAACTGATGCTTGATAAAGTTGATGCTCATCGTGTGCATCGCTTCCGCCAATGGCAATACCTGCGAAGACTTCAAGTTCCACAGAAATCGAGCCATACTGCATCACCAAGTTCAAGAATGTCTTATTGGATCGAATGCCGTTTTGCAAGACATCCATCTTTCTCGGATCGGTAATCGTGATGGCAAACTCGATACCGGAGACTCTGAAGATATCTCCGCTTTCACTCACGAAGGTTGTTCTCAGTTTCTTGATATATTCAGCCATCAGCATGTTCCCGATTTCACGTCCGTGGGATTCGTTAATTTTAGGCATGTTTTTGAGTCTGATGACACACAGTTGGAAATAGCGATTATCCCTGAATAACTTATTCATGGAAACCATCATGTCATTCGTATCCTTAAGACGGTCCAGTTCATCGATGTTGGAAGCCAGATAATGCTTGGTCTTCATGGGATTGAGTGTCCCCATGATGATTGCACTCTTGGTATCTTCGAATAATCTTTTCCCTTTTTCTTTGAACCACATGTATCTGCCGTTGACCATGATTCGATACGATGTTGAATATTGTTTCTTATTCACAGTCAAATCGCCTAACAAAGCCAAATACTTTTTCAAGTCTTCCGCTTCGATCAAACGTCTGAAATCNNATGATCCGTTCATCCAAATCAATATAGAACAATCCTTCTTCAGTGATCTCGAGGGTTGCGATGAACTTATGGCGAATGCTTTCCAGTTCTTGATTACGATCGTTGAGTTCTTTTTCGACAGCGAGCAAATCAAAGTTTGCCTTCTTTTCGCCTACACAGATTCTACCTTTATATTTGCCAAGCGCATAAACCGGTTGCATCACCAGATGCAATACAACGGGATTCCCATCAGCATTCATGAAACTCAGTTCTTCAATTTCAGAGTCTCCAGCTTTGGCGGTTTCGCGATAACCTTGATAATAACTTTCCAGTTGACGGTTATTCACTTCCTGACCATTTAGTTTGGTAAACCGGATGGTTTTGTTAAACACAGAAAATAACTTCTTGCCGATGACATCTTCTTTTTCCAAGTTCAGTTCATGAAGTAGTGAAGCACTCATGTCCTTGATGCGTTCTTTCTTATCCACGACATAATATGCGTTCCATCTTGAATTCTTGATACTTTTGACAAATAACTGATAATGATTGGCTTTCAATGTTGATGTTTTGAATGTTGAATAAAGAATCATTAGGAAAACAAAATACATGAGGAAATTGAAGCCGATGTAGAGTTGTTCATACAAGGCGTCACCTTGTATCTGTGTGCTATAAACGACAAAAACCACCACGGCAATCGTGATGTTGAAGAACGCGAATACTAATCTGTTTTTGAGTACCTTTTCACTTTGTATACTTTGAATAATGATCAGAAACAAAGAGAATACGGTAATGATGAGTGGGTAAATGGGATGTTGAAGCATTCAGATCACCTTTTATAAATTCGGAACAACATAAAAGAGAACAAGCATAAGCACAGTCAATATAAACGATAACACATAGATCATCCACTTGTTCTTGGAAAAATAGATGGCTGTCTTTTCAGCAAAATTTCGATTAGCAAAAGCTTTGAGTGGTTCAAGAATGATGTTGAGTAGTTTTTTGAACATGGTATCCCTCACTTCATGAACATATTGATGTATTCCATCAATTTGTCCCGATCATTGATCTTGAGCATGATGCCTTCGACTGCAATGGATATATTGCCTGTTTCTTCAGAAACGATGACAGTCAGACTATCTGTAATTTCACTGATACCAAGACCTGCACGATGTCTGGAACCTGTCGTTTTTTCAAAATTCTGATTGTCAGAAAGAACGAAATATGCGCCTGCACACAAGATGCTGTCGCCACGAATGATGACTGCGCCGTCATGCAGTGGCGTATTGGGTGTGAAGATGTTGATCAGTACTTCTTTGGAGACAAAGCTGTTCATCATGATGGCGCGCTCTGCGTATTGATCCAAAGTGTTGTGTTTTTCAATGGTCATGAGTGCACCAATGTTTTGACCTGACAAGTAGACTGCAGCATCTACGATGGCTTGTTTTGTCTTTTCAGAACCCATGACAAGCGTCTCATGTCTGGAGTCCGCCTTCCAGACGACTTCAAGAGATCTTCTGATGTCTGGTGCCATGATGACAATCATCAGGATGGGCAACCATTCAGCCAAATAAGATAAAATCGGTGTGCTGATCAGGAGGTCTAAAAGATTGGCGACATATGCCATCACATAGATGAATAGGAATGAAATCGCAATCGATAGCATTCTCTTATTTGAAACCAAGAATTTGACTAGGAAAAAGACGAGCACCCAAACGATGTAGGCATCGATTACAATTTTCCAGATGGGTATATTGAATAACATGACATCGCACTCCTTTTTGACTATATTCATTATATCATAATATTGATGTTGATTAGTCATATTTCATGGCATGAAGCACGTGACTTAATCGCTTGAATTGAGTCTGTCGTGTTGTCTTTTTTGTGAATTCATTCTATAATGAGAGTGCGCATGTGGCATCACAAGCGCATAGGATGCGGAGGTTAGAAGATGTACAGCGAACTCAACCCAAAATTCAATCTGATTGTCACTGTATGCTAGCCCGAACCGATGGATGATTGTTATTGATGTCCATCCATATCCACAGGTACCGGGAGACCATACAAGGGTCTTTTTATTTTGAAAGACCATCTCGTTAGCAACGCTATATTGAACACACACTAGAGAGGTACCCTATGGACCAAGCATTACTCGTCGGACTTGCCTATAAACAGTCCGCAGAAGAAACATTTCAGTCACTGGTTGAGCTCGAAGCATTGGCAGACGCGCTCAACATCAAAACCAAAGATAAGATTGTCCAAAATGCCAAAGAAATCACACCAAAGTTTTACATCGGTAGTGGAAAAGTAAAGGAAATTAAAACCATCATTGATGTCTTAGATATTGATATCGTCATTTTTGATGATACACTATCCCCTGCACAAATCAAGAATCTGGAGAAAGAATTCGAAGTTCAAGTCATCGATCGTAGTTTTCTGATTCTTTCCATTTTCTCGGAACGCGCACAGTCTCGTGAAGCAGTCCTTGAAGTCGCCCTTGCTCAAAAAATGTATATGCTGCCTAGACTGATCGGTCTTGGGAATTCTCTTTCCAGACAGGGTGGCGGATCATACAATGCCAAAGGTCCCGGTGAAACCAAACTTGAACTGGACAGAAGAAAGATTGTCAATGAAATCTCGTTGATCAAACAAGAATTGGAAAAGATTAAAGCAGAAAAAATGGTGTCCAGAAAACAACGTGTGAAAAGCCAGATTCCTGTGGTTGCACTGGTGGGTTATACCAATGCCGGTAAATCTTCACTCATGAATAGCCTATCACTTTATTTGAAGCATGATTCAGAACCCGTTTTGGAAAAAGATATGCTCTTTGCTACACTGGATACGAAAGCAAAAAGACTTCAAAAGGAAAACTTCCCACCTTTCATTTTGATTGATACGGTAGGGTTTGTGAATAAACTACCTCATGAATTGGTCAGAAGCTTTGAAACCACATTATCCGATGTCATCAATGCTGATCTTCTGCTTCATGTCGTTGATGGTGCAGCTTTCAACCCACTCCAAATCGATACAACAAGACGCGTGCTTGCTGAAATCGGAGCGGATCATATCGAACGTCTGCTTGTTCTGACGAAAAAGGAAATCGCAATCATTCCACCACAACTCGATGAAGACTACATATTCATGTCCAATCGGACCAAAGAAAATGTAGATGTGTTAGTTGATGCCATTTATGGGCATTTGTATAAACATAATCGCATCCAAGTGCTTAAGATTCCTTTTGATCAAGGTCAACTTTATTCCAGACTTAAAGAGAATAACACGATATTGGAGACCAAATATGAAGCAGATGGTACTTATGTCAGAGTCATTCTATCGCCAGAGCAAACTGCTTTATACCAAAAATACATCGTCAAATCTTAATGCATCGAAAAAGGACCAAAACGGTCCTTTATTTTTTTTGCAACTCACTTTGTAATCTTAAAAATTCGCATCTTGTTGATTTGGTGTAAACATCGACACCATCAATCTGTTTAAACGGTGTTCAATTTTGACAAAACTCATTCCTTAACAAGGTTTAACAACTGTATGTTTTTATAGATAACTTCTTTTCCTAGTGGTTCAGAAACAATAAATCCTTCTTTTTCCAGAAGCTTTAGGTATTTAGTCGCAGTTGCTCTGGATATATTGAGGCTTTCTCTGAAAAACTCGTTTTTCGTATACATATGAGAGAATAAGTGTTCAACAATGTCGTACCGATAAATATCCGGTAGTCTTTTCTTCATCATTTCTTGAGTCGTTTCAATGGATTGATTAATCCTCATGATTAAATGAACTGTGTTTTGGGATGTTTCTATGATGCCTTTTAGAATATACTTAACAAAGCTTTCTATGCTAGCGATATTCTCATTGCACTGCTTAAGTAACCTATAATAAGTTTCTTTATTGTCCATGATGTACTTGCTCAGATAAAGTATAGGCTCAGAAATCTTTTCCTTAAGTACCAAATATAAGATATTCAATATTCTACCAGTTCTACCATTTTCATCATAAAATGGATGAATACTCTCGAATTGAAAGTGGATCAGCGCCATTTGAATCAGTGGATCATATTCGTCATCCTGGTTAATAAATAACTCTAAATTATGCATGAGTTCTCGAATCTCAGATTCGTTTTGTGGCGGTGTATGAACAATCTCATGGGTTCTATCATTCATGATGACTGTTCCAGGAAGTTTTCTAATACCACCTTTATTGGGTTCAATCACATTTTGTATTTCGACAAGCATGTTTGTACTAATAAATCCTTTTTGCCTTAACAACATGAAACCACGATCAATGGCATGCTTATAATTGATAACCTCTTTTGGTTGACCACCAGCCGGTGTCTTCGATACGATTTCTTTGAATATTTCATCATATGTTGTCATAATATTCTCAATTGCTGATGAGTCTTTTGATTCACTTAAGTTGATTAGACTTAAAACAATTCCAGGATTTGGTAATAGTTTAAGTATACCCTTCAATTCACCTATATGATGATTTGCTATATTGAGTTGCTTTAGGATTTCGATTGTATTTAAATCCACTTGATACGGCAGTCTATTCATGAAAACACCTCGTGACTAATATTTTAGATATTTTATCCTCGTATTCATCATAACATACTTAAATAGTCACGTCAATGCAACAAGGATAATAATCTCTCTTTTTTAGTCACGTCGTGACATCAACATCCAGTTGATTGAATTCACTTTTTATACATCAGTTCGTCAATCGATTATAGATTATGTGCATTATCATCATAGCAATCGATTGTATATGCTTAAAAACAAAACCCCAGTAGAGTTTAAATCTCAACTAGGGTTTAATAAAAGTCTAATACATGACTATTTTTTTTGAATAGTATAAACTGTATCAAACTATACATTCAATATGTTTGATGCTACCTATTTTAATACAAATTAGCACCCTATCATAAATTTTAGCACCCCATGAAAACTACTAAATAATATAGAATCTAAATGTCGACCCTATAAATACTATGCTTTGGTATATCATCACAATAATAAACATAATAGTTAGGTGGTGTAATTGTTTCTATATGGATGCCGCCGAGTTTATTAATAACACTCTTTGATGGATAATTATCCTCATCACAAGAAATAATCAAATGTGTCATACCATGAAACCTAGCTACCACGTAAGTCATCATAACAGCTATTTTGGCATAACCATTTCCACGAAAAGGTTCGTCAATTTCATAGCCTACATTCCCGTTAATATAGGAATGTTCGTTGTGTCCAATGCGAATACTAATTTTACCAATAGTGCTTGATATCGAGTTCAAGTATATTTCATAATAGTAAAATGGAATAA
>DITG01000113.1 GCA_002422045.1 Acholeplasmataceae bacterium UBA6190 | reverse complement strand
TGAATGAGCGTTATCAAAGCACTGTTATCCATACTGATCACTTCTATCTCTCTTTTGATCAACGTACAGATGCAGTCTTAGGTCATATGAACATCAAAAAAATACTGCATGAAGTCTTGATTCCCCATGCCTTAGGTAAAGATACACACTATGAGTGGTTTGACCCACACATCAACCGAGTGCGGTCTACAATCTATGAACCCTATCAGAAACTACTCATCTTAGAAGGTTCCTACAGCATGCATCCGGATTTACAACCTTATATTGATGTCAAGATTTACTTATCCGTTTCACCTGACATCCAACACTCACGTATCCTTTCAAGGTCCAGTGAGGAAGTCTTAGCCAAATTCATTTCAACTTGGATACCTCAAGAAAAAAAGTATCAAGCATTTTATCAAATTAGAACATCAGCTGATATCACAATCGATACATCAGCTTCAATACTCAAGGAGATCATATGAAACATTTACTTTACGACATCATTTCCCCCACATCGATGGGCATCCGCATCACACCAGTCGATCGTCAACCTGTTGAGACGTCACATCTGTTTGAGATGCAAGCAACCAGTGCAGAATCCAATGTCTTAAACATCAGTGCTTCTCTTGGATTGAAAGCTAAGGTACTGACCAAGTTTGTCAAAGACAGTTCGATTTCAAGATTCATTCAGCATGAACTCTCCAAAAGACATATTGATTATGAAGGCCTATCGGTTGCCCAAGGCGGGCCTTGGGGCTACCGTCATCAGTTCAATATCGCTGATAGTGGTTTTGGTTACCGCGGACCTCGGGTCTTGAATGACCGTGCTGGCGAAGTCGGTAGAACACTGAGTTCAGTAGATTTCGACTTAAAGAGAATATTTGCTGAAGAAGGTTCAAAATTCGTTCATCTGTCTGGCTTGATCGCATCGCTTTCTGAAGATACATCGAAGCTTTGTGTCGATATCGCTGAAATCGCCAAAGCCAATGGCAGCATGATTGCCTTCGATTTGAACTACCGGGCATCCTTCTGGAAAAACCGTGAAGCTGAACTGAAGAAAAATTTCCATGAAATCGCAAGTCGTACCGATGTCTTGATCGGTAATGAAGAAGACTTCCAGTTATGTTTAGGGATCAAAGGTCCACATGCCGGTGGCAAAGACATCCAGGCACAGATTGAACACTTCAAATTGATGATGCTTGAAGCAAAGAAAGTTTATCCGAAAGTCAAAGTGTTCGCAACCACACTCCGTGAAGTTGAAAATGCAAATCTTCATCTCTGGGGTGCTGTGGTCTTATACGAGAATGAATGGGTTGTCATTGAGCCGCGACCGATTCAGGTGTATGACCGAATCGGCGGTGGGGATGGATTTGTCGGAGGATTGCTCTACGGACTTCTCCGTGGGTTTACACCGGACAAGTTGGTCCAGTTTGCTTGGGCGACAGGTGCACTTGCTGCAACCGTCAAAGAAGATTATGCAACACCTTCGGATGAAGCCATGGTTTGGGCCATCTATGAAGGTAACGCTAGAGTCGTGAGGTAAGAAAGATGAAAAAGAAAGACTTAGGATTGATTGGTATTGCAGTCATGGGCGAAAATCTCGCCTTGAACATGGCTTCCAAAGGATTTAGCTTGATGGTCTATTCCAGAAAACAAGAAACTGTCGATACGTTTGTCGAAGGTCGTGCCAAGGGATTTCCCATCGAAGGTACGACGGACTTGAAAGTACTCGTCGATTCACTTTCCATCCCCAGAAAAGTCATGCTCATGATCAAGGCAGGCGATCCTGTCGATCAGGTCATCGAGCAACTCATTCCACTCCTTGACAAAGGCGATGTCATCATCGATGGTGGTAACTCCTTATATACAGATACCAACAGACGTACCCAATACTTAAGAAATAAAGGTCTTCACTTCATTGGCACCGGAGTGTCTGGTGGCGAAGAAGGAGCACTCATTGGTCCTTCCATCATGCCAGGGGGATCTCCAGAAGCATGGCCTATTGTGAAACCTATCTTGCAGGCGATTGCCGCAAAGGTGAACAACGGTGAAGTATGTTGTGACTGGGTCGGACAAGATGGCGCTGGTCATTTTGTGAAGATGGTTCATAACGGTATCGAATATGGTGACATTCAATTGATCACTGAAGCCTATCATGTGTTGAAATCACTCGTGGGTTTGAATAACGATCAAATGGCAGAAACGTTTGCATCCTGGAACAAAACAGAACTGGATAGTTATCTGATTGAAATCACTGCAGAAATCTTGAAATTTAAGGAAGAAGACGGCACGCATCTGATTGATAAGATCCTAGATACTGCAGGACAAAAAGGCACAGGCAAATGGACAGTGAATGCATCACTCGATGCTGGTGTTCCTCTCACCTTGATCGGAGAATCCGTATTCTCCAGATTCTTATCTTCCATGAAGTCAGAACGCGTGACTGCATCCAAGCTCTATAACTTCGAGCGTCCGGCGTTTGAAGGCGATAAGGCTGAGATGGTAGAATCGCTTAGAAAAGCCCTTTATGCGGCAAAGATCATGTCTTATACGCAAGGTTATGCATTGATGAGAGCCTCAGCAACCGACTTCGGATGGGATTTGAATTATGGCGGTATCGCACTCATGTGGCGCGGTGGCTGTATCATCCGCTCTGTCTTCCTTGACAAGATCAAGAAGGCCTTTGAAAAGAATGCAAACTTACAAAATCTACTACTCGATTCCTATTTTGAAGAAACGATTAAGTCTGTGATTCCAAGTCTCAGAAAAGTGGTTGCTACTGCTGTGATCCATGGTATTCCCGTACCGGCACTCAGTTCAGCGCTTTCCTATTTTGATGGATACACCACGGAATTCTTACCAGCCAATTTACTACAAGCACAACGCGACTACTTTGGTGCGCATACGTATGAAAGAACTGATCGTCCTCGTGGGGAATTTTTCCACACGAACTGGACAGGCCGTGGCGGAAAAACTTCTTCTACGACTTACAATGTGTAGGTGACCTATGAGCCACCCATCACTTTTAGGCAAGACCGCGATCATCACAGGCGGCGCTGGCGGACTTGGATCAGCATTCTCAAGAGCACTTGCTTCTGAAGGTTGCAATGTTGTCATCTTAGGTAGAAGTTTGGATAAAGCTGTCGCTTTTGCCGAAGAACTCAAAACAGAAGGATTTGAAGCATTTGCAGTCTCTGCGGATGTCACGAATCCCGAAAGTCTTGAAATAGCATCAAAAGCGATTCTTGAAAAATATCATACCATCGATATCCTGATCAACAATGCCGGTGGCAATCATCCGAATGCCACGACAGAAAACAGATTCGCATCAGAAGCCATTGGCAAGGACATGCGCGATTTCTTTAAGATGAATATTGGCGATATGGAAAATCTCTTGAATCTGAACATCATGGGAACACTTATTCCGACTCAAGTCTTTGCTCGTCACATGAAAGGTGAACGAAAGCCTGCCATCTTGAACATCTCATCGATGGCCGCATTCAAACCGCTCACGAAAATTCCGACCTACAGTGCTGCCAAGGCATCTGTCAATAACATCACGCAGTGGATGGCGGTTTATTTCGCATCGACGGGTATCCGTGTCAATGCACTCGCGCCAGGTTTCTTTTCAACTGATCAGAACAGACATCTACTTTTCACACCTGAAGGCAATCCGACACCACGCACCAAACTGATCTTGGATCATACACCGATGGGACGCTTTGGCGAGCCTGAAGAATTGATTGGAACACTTCTATGGTTACTTGATGCTGATTTAAGCGGATTTGTCACAGGCATTGTGGTGCCTGTTGACGGAGGATTTTCCGCGTTTGCAGGCGTATAGTCATGGAAATCATCAGACATCGTACGCATGATCTACCTTTATCCAATGCCATCATCTTTGAAGCGCTCGATGAATCCTTAGCTGGCAAAGACTTAAAGAAAGTCCTGCTCATTCCACCCGATATCACAAGATATCATTCGAATGCTGGACTGATCACGAACTACTACTATCACAAATTAAAAGATACTTGTATCGTCGATATCTTACCTGCGCTGGGTACGCATGATCCCATGACTGAATCTGAAATCAAAGACATGTATTGTGATATTCCCTTTGACAGATTCATTGTTCACCGCTGGCGGACAGATATCGTCAACGTGGGTGAAGTACCAGCATCTTTTGTGAGTGATATCACAGAAGGTCTCTGGAACAAGCCTGTGACGATGGAACTGAACAAGATCATCTTGGATCCGTCCTATGATCTGATCATCTCAATCGGTCAAGTCGTTCCTCATGAAGTGATTGGCATGGCCAATCATTCCAAAAACATTTTTGTTGGATGTGGCGGAAAATCGACGATCCACCAATCTCACATGATCGGTGCTGTTTACGGCATGGAACGCATGATGGGTAAGGACCACACACCAGTCAGAAAAGTACTGGATTACGCATGGAAAAACTTCATCAACCATCTACCTTTGATCTTTGTCCTCACGGTGACAACCGCACCACAAAATAAGATTGAAACCCATGGACTCTTCATCGGCGATACCCGAAGATTGCTTGAAGAAGCCGTTAAGGTCGCACAGCACCAAAACATCAACTTCGTACCCAAAGGAATCAAGACATGTGTCGTCTATCTCGACCCGAAAGAATTCAGAAGCACATGGCTCGGTAACAAATCGGTCTACCGCACACGTATGGCGGTTGCTGATGGTGGCAACTTGATTGTCATGGCACCCGGCATCATGAAGTTCGGGGAAGATGAAAAAATCGATCAGTTGATCAGAAAATACGGATATGTCGGACGCAAGAAAGTGCTTGAACTCTTCCATCAGAATGAAGACTTACAGCAGAACATGAGCGCTGCAGCCCATCTGATCCATGGATCATCTGATGATCGTTTCAACATCACCTATGCCATCAAAGAAATGCCACTTGAAACCATGAGATCGGTCCATTTCGATGCGATGCACTATGATGAAGCACTGAAAAAATACCCCATTCACACCTTCAAGCCCGGCTATAACACACTCGCAAATGGCGAAGAAATTTATTACATTGAAAATCCTGCATTGGGTCTATGGATCAATCAGGAAAAGTTTAAAGATTAGCACTTCTCTTTGAAAGGAGGACCTATGAAAGAAAACCCGTCTGTCATCAGAATCTTGAATATCTTGGATTTGATTGCGAAGCACGAAGAAGGCATTACCTTAGGGGATATTTACCGAACCTTGGATATTTCAAAATCGACTGCACACAACATCTTACAGACACTCTACAAAATGGATGCGGTTTATTATAAGGATCCTCGGATCAAGAGTTATGTGATTGGTTCTAAGATGTTTGCGATTGGTTCAATCTATACCAGAAACTCAAACATTATCGAACGTTCTGAAAATGAGCTTAAGCACTTCGCTGATACTTATCACAGAGTGGTAGTCATCACGAAAAAGATTGAAGATAAGATCATTTATGTCTATAAGTACCAACCTAGGACTGCAACTCTGAACTTTCAAGATGGCGTTGGTACCATCAAACCTTATGACTTAAAACATGTGATGTCTAAAGTGTATAGAACTTATGATGTGCCATTTCAAAGTGAACAGCATCCTGTCTTAAGATCCTATGATGATGAATCAAAGATTGAAACGTTGGTCTCACCTTTATTGAACTTCGAACAGAAGGTTGTTGGTGCGATTGCAACCTTTGATTTACTGATGGATACTGAACAAAAGCCTGAAATCAGTGTGTCATTCCAATCGATTGCAAGATTAGTATCCAAAAGATTGGGTTATATTGAGAAATAAGAATATACATCAGATATTAAAAGGCACAGTCAATGTGTCTTTTTTTGTCATGATGCACAATATCATCAAAATATAGTTGACAACTCAACGACATGAGTTATAATAGAATTATCGATAAACAATAATTTTCAAGGGGGATTTATGAAATTCATTGCAGTTGTAACACTTTTGATGACAGCGATTTTGACTGTTTTTGCATTGCTGCCCATTCGATTAAGTGATCGAATTTTGATTGAAAAAACTGAGGATCAGACTTCATTTCTTGAATCCATTCAATATGATGGAGAACCTTTAACAGGTCTTGCGACAAACTATCTGATGGCATACAACATCACACATTATGAAATGAGTTTCCATCCAAACGACTATATCATTCCAAGCGGTTTATCCTCTACCTATTCAAGAGATTGGATATTATCTCGTACATTGGATTTTGCTCTTCAAAGTGAGGTCATTTTCCAAGGACATCTCTTCAAAGATCAAAACGGTAAGTACCACATACTCATCACCTATACATTTGACTATAACCAGTTAGGTGATCTTGAGCATATGATGATATTGAATGCAGCACATTCATTCACGTACTACTTAAATGAATTTGATTCTTCTGTGAGTTATCGTGATCAAGAATATCATTTAAGATCCACTTACCGATTTCCTGAAGATAGAACATTCACAGTGAAACCTCATGCATTTCATCAACCACTGAAGTCACTCACTTATACTGGTGTTCTCTTCTTAGAAGTCAGAGACTATCCAGAAGGGTTCTTGCATCTAGACTTTGACTTCTATCAACAAAAAATAGAAACCACTTCAGTGATTCTTGGATTCAACAAATTTAAAGCAGATTCAACCATCAAATACATCCCACAGTCGATTGAACTGATGGTCGAAACGGAGGTTTAATCATGATTATCTTATTGATCTTACTCATTTTATTATCCTTTGGTGTTTTGGCGCTTGCCATCAACATCATTCGTTTATCACAGTCTGGTGAGATGTCCAAATTGGTAGCATTTTTAGATCGTTTTCTAAACGTCATTTTCATCTTGATTGGAATTGCGTATTTGGTTGGATTGATTGTTACTTTTATTTCATTATCATCTTATGAACTTGGGATTATTTTATCTATCCAACTGGTAGTTCGTGCCTATTTCTTTTATGTCATCTATGTTCAGACCAAATTCTTACTCTCTCAGTTAAAAGGGGAAATCATCTTTGAAAAATCGAATGCAGTTTCAGTCAATAAGGTGGGGCAAGCATTTCTCTTCATGTCAGCCATTGAAATCATTGCAGGACTTTTGATGGGTGTATTCTTCTTATTTACTGGTAGCAATCCATCCTTTTCGATAGAATTCAATATTGATCAAGTCATCTTAATTACCATCGGATTCATTTTAATCATTGTATCTTTGATTTATCATAAAGCGATTGAGATCTATGAGGAAAATAAATTAACCATATGATTTATATCACCTTAAAGGCAATGCT
This sequence comes from Acholeplasmataceae bacterium UBA6190, assembly GCA_002422045.1. Lineage (GTDB taxonomy): Bacteria > Bacillota_I > Bacilli_A > Acholeplasmatales > Acholeplasmataceae > Peloplasma. Next base: position 2,551 of record DITG01000113.1, on the reverse strand, counting down.
TGACAAAAAAAATATGACCTCAAAAGAGTTATGTCAAATCATTGACATCACCGAGGCCAACCTTTCCATTTTGAGAAGCGGTAAAGCGAAAGCCATCCGTTTTTCAACACTGGATGCCATCTGTCAAGCACTGGATTGTACGCCAGGTGACATTTTAAGATACGAGGAGGGGGAAAAAGATTATGTCGATCACGATTAAAATTCTATTCTATATTGCAATGCTTGTTTTGTTCATCTTTATCTTTTTTAAGATCAACAATCATAAAAAAAGATACATTCTATTGTTTTCATTTGTCGGATTGTTGGTGATTTCATACATTTATTCATCACTGTTTAATGTGAATCCTGTCACCATGAATTACAGACAGTTATCACTTGATGGCGCCAATTCCTATGATCAACTCGTCATCAATGATGGAAAGTTCATGGATCAAGAGAGTGGTGAATATGCTTCATATATAGATGATACTGGTATCGTTCAACATCCTGAATTTCATCCCGTATTCATTTCGGATGCACATGAAGACTATTACTTTGTCATCTTCTCAAGAAATCCAGATAAAATCATTGAAGACGCTTATACACAAAATGATTATGAATGGAATCCACTGAAATCTGATGTGATTGCTATCATTTCTAAAACATCAGGATTGATCAATCAACCCCATGTCTACGATCTCATCGGATTTACCATCGGACTTGACTTCATTGCAACTGATCAAACCATACGTTTTCCTGTCTATAAACCCTATACCAGAGAAATCAATTACTATTTTGTGATCATCATTGATGAACAATATGACATACTTTCATCGATGACCGATTTGATATTCTTTGCAGGGTTAGATCGAACATTGGTGAATCATGTGTATACGAATCACATGGTTTTAGGTGTTTATAGTGATCAAATGATGGAATTCTACACTGTCCTCTTTGAATTTGATTATGCATCCAGAAATGGAACAATGTATTTTTCGGGTGGAGGAGGATCATCAAGACGAATCAGTGATCTAGATGATGAACTCTATGTCAAACAAGGCTATTTTACAGCCATAGGTGATGCAATCTATTATGTCAACAATGACTTAAAGATTTATCGCTATACATTAACTTCAAATACTTATGTGAGTGATGTGATTGATCTTGAGCACTGGATGGATCAAATCAATTAACGATAGATCATAAAAAAAAGATGGGGGCACACCTGGGGGGGGTGCCTTCATCTTTTTTTATTTGGATTGAAAGTGATGTGCGTATTCTGCAGCAAGTCTAATCGCTTCAACCATCGATAAGGGATTCGCGATATTTTTCCCTGCTATATCTAATGCCGTGCCGTGATCAACGGATGTTCTTAAGAATGGCATGCCATTCGTAATCGAAATCGTCTTATGAAAATCATAGGTCTTGGTTGCGATATGTCCTTGATCATGATAAAGCGATAGTATCGCTGCCCACTTTCCTGAAAGACCCAACGCAAAGATAGAATCTGCTGGAATTGGACCGATGACATCAAATCCTCTGTGCTGCATCGTTTCAATCGCTGGGATTATCTCATCTAACTCTTCAGACCCAAACATGCCATGTTCGCCGTTATGAGGGTTTAAACCAGCGACTGCGAGTGTCCCTTTGACACCGAGTCTTTCTAAAGCTTGAATGGAGCGTTCAATATAGTCCATCAGTCTTTCTTTTTTCACAAGATAAATCGCTTTACGAAGGGATACATGTCTCGATAAAAAGAACACTCTTTCTTTTTCGACTTGAAACATCGTGAGCGGATCTTTGGTGTTTGAAAGATCTGCAAGAATCTCTGTATGTCCGATATAGGGAACGTTTGCTGCCTTGAGGGATTCCTTATTGATGGGGGTGGTTGCCATGGCATCGATCTTTTTCTCCATCGCCAGTTCCACTGTTTTTTTGATGTATAGGAATGCTGCTTGCCCGTTCATTGCACTCACTGTTCCGAATTCGATTTTTTTAAGATCCACTGATTTCACATCGACGACATTCACGATACCTTTGACGTCTTTGGCATCACTTGGATCTTTGATGGCATGAATGGATAATGGTAACTGACTGAATTCAATCATTTGAATGAGTACAGAAACATCCCCGATGAGGATGGGTATGGATGAGGATAGAACTTCATCAAATAGACAAGCTTTCAGTGCAATTTCAGGACCAATCCCTGCTGGATCGCCAATCGGTACTCCAATTTTAGGTTTATGCATACGAGACCTCTATTCTATAGTAAGTAGTTATTCTGTTGATTTGCAACTTCAAGGGTTCTGATTTCAAAAGTTCTGTAACCTTGTGATACAAAAGGGTCGGATAGAGCAATTTGAATCGCCTCTTCCTCATGATGCGCTTTGATCACAACCATACCACCAGGATAATCAGAAAAAGGTCCTGCTAGTATTAACAAGCCCTTGTCATCGAGAGATTTCAGATACTCGATGTGTTTTTGAATTACGTTAGCATCGGTTTCCAAATCCGTATTGGATAAAAGGATCACAAATGTTTTCATAGATCATGCTTCTTTCATAGAAACAGG
>DITG01000054.1 GCA_002422045.1 Acholeplasmataceae bacterium UBA6190 | reverse complement strand
CACTTTAGCTCAGCTGGTAGAGCAATGCTTTCGTAAAGCAGAGGTCCCGAGTTCGATTCTCGGAAGTGGCTCCATTAGTCTTGAATTTAAACTCCAAATCTGGTAGAATGTACTTAGGTTAAGCATATGACCCTATCAAAAGAAGACAAAACAAAAGTAGTTACCGAGCTCAAAACTCACAAGAATGATACCGGTTCACCGGAAGTTCAAGTCGCAGTACTCACAGCTCAGATCAATCAACTGAACGAACACCTCCAGAAGCATCTTCATGATTTTCATTCACGTCGCGGTCTATTTGTCATGATTGGTCAGAGACGTCGTCTCTTGAACTATCTGCGCAAATATGATTTCAACAGATACCAAGCATTGATTGCTAAGCTCGGATTGCGTCGGTAAAAGGTTGCGAAAGCAATCTTTTTTTTTATTCTTATACAAAGTATAGTTTTTATGGTATGATAATAAAGGCTATGAGAAAAAAATAGACATATAAAATGAAGGAGATTTTATATCATGCAAAAAAAGGTTTATGAAACAACGTTAGGTGGTAGAGTGCTTAAGGTTGAGATTGGGGAAGTTGCCAAGCAAGCTGCTGGCGCTGCCATGATCATCTATGGAGACTCTACGGTATTAAGCGTTGTGACAGCAAGCAGTGAGCCATCGACTCAGGATTTCTTCCCATTGATGGTTTTATATCAGGCAAAACTGTATGCTGCAGGTAAGATTCCGGGAGGATTCTTAAAGAGAGAAGGCAGACCCTCAGAACATGAGACACTGACTTCCAGATTGATTGACAGACCGATTCGTCCGATGTTCCCAGAAGGATTCAAGAACGAAGTACAAATCATCAATACCGTATTGTCCAGTGACCCTGAAGCTTCAACTGAAGTGGCTTCCATGTTCGGTTCTTCATTGGTCCTAGGCATCTCCAACGTTCCATTCAATGGACCGGTTGCAGGTGTTCAAATCGGTAGAATCAATGGTGAATTTGTCATTAATCCGACACCGGAACAACTCAATATTTCAGAACTTGATCTCTTTGTTGCAGGTACCAAACATGCCATCAACATGGTTGAAGCAGGTGCTAAGCAAGTCACTGAAGAAGTGATGTTGCAAGCGATCATGATTGGACATGCTGAGATTAAGAAACTTGTTGAATTCCAAGAACTGATTCAGGCTGATTTCAACACACCGAAGATGGATTATGAAAATTTTGCCATCGACCCAGCATTGAAAAAAGAAGTTCATGCATTCGTTGCTGATCGTTTGATCAAGGCTGTATCAATCTTCGACAAGCTCGAAAGATACAACAAGATTGACGAACTGAGCGAAGAAACCATTGAAAAATTCAAGACAAAGTCATTCTTCAACGACATTGATGGCGTCAAAGTATTCGATGCCAAGGCACAGGCAGACTATCTGTCTCAAGTCAAACGTATCGTTGATGGTATTGTCACAGCAGAAGTCAGAAGACTGATCACTGTCGACAAAGTACGTCCAGACGGACGTAAAGTTGACGAAATTCGTCCGCTATCATCCAGAGTCGATGTTCTACAAAGAACACACGGTTCATCCTTATTTACCAGAGGACAAACTCAGGCATTAGGTGTTGTGACTTTGGGATCCTTAAGAGAAAACCAGATCATCGATGGTCTTGGACTCGAAGATTCCAAACGCTTCATGCTGCATTATAATTTCCCACCGTTTTCTGTCGGTGAAACTGGCAGATATGGTAACCCAGGCAGACGTGAAGTCGGTCATGGCGCTCTCGGTGAACGTGCACTCTTGCAAGTATTGCCAAACGAAGATGAATTCCCATATACCATCCGTATTGTTTCTGAAATCTTGGAATCGAACGGTTCAAGCTCTCAAGCAACCATCTGTGCAGGTACCATGGCACTGATGGCAGCAGGTGTCCCCATCAAGGCGCCAGTTGCTGGGATTGCAATGGGTTTGATCAAAGAAGGCGATCATTACACCATTTTATCCGATATCCAAGGCATGGAAGACCATGAAGGTGATATGGATTTCAAGGTTGCAGGTACTGAAACAGGGATCACAGCACTCCAAATGGACATCAAGATTGATGGTATTACCGAAGAAATCATGAAAGAAGCGCTTGAACAAGCACGTCTTTCAAGACTTCATATCCTATCCCACATGCTTGAAACCATTCCTAAGGTGAGAACAGAAATGTCCGCTTATGCACCGAAAGTCATGCTGATCAGAATCAATCCTGACAAGATCAGAGATGTCATCGGATCTGGTGGCAAGATCATCACTCAAATCATTGAAGACAATAACAATGTCAAGATTGATATTGAGCAAGATGGACGTGTCTTCCTGATGCATCATGAAACCAAGTGGATCAACAGAGCTGCTGAGAAGATCATGGAACTTGTGAAAGAAGCCAAAGTTGGCGAAATTTACGAAGGTAAAGTCACCAGAATTGAAAAATTCGGCTGCTTCGTCGAATTATGGCCAGGTACTGAAGGACTCGTTCATATTTC
>DITG01000107.1 GCA_002422045.1 Acholeplasmataceae bacterium UBA6190 | reverse complement strand
TGGGGGATTGCAGGTGCACTGGGTTCCTTAGGTGCGATGCTTCATGCAACCTCACAGACTGTCAGTGCCGGCATGATGGTCGAAATGCAAGTCAACGGATTCCTGGCGTCGATTTTGGGTGGATTCTCTACGTTCATCGGACCGGTTGTCGGGGCCATCATCATTCCAGTATTATCGACATTCACCAGTTTCATCTCACAACGACTTTCCATCGGTGGCGCATCGCTATCGGTTTACTACAAAGTGTTTGTCTATCTCATCATTCTGATTATCATCTTGATCAAGCCCATTGGTCTCTTTGGTAAGAAGATTGCGAAGAAGGTGTGATCATGAACCTCAAACACACACCGAAACGCTCCAATTTCAAGCAATATCAGGCAAAAATGAGAACATGGACGAATCATCCGTACTTCCCAATCATCTTCTTGGGCATCGTCCTCATCTTGGTTCAACTGATTGGTTCAACCGGACTGATCAGACCATCACTCCTCAATTTCTTATCACCAGTGTTGATCAGATACATGGTATCCTTAGGATTCTTACTGCTCCTCGGTTATGCAGGACTTGCATCACTGGGTACTGCAGGGTTCATGGGACTAGGCAGTTATCTGATCGGTTACTTGTTTCAAACCAGTGGCATGTCCGCTGAAATTGCCTTTTTAGTCGGTCTGGCTGTATCCCTTGGATTAGGTGCGATGGTTGGTTTCATCTCGCTTCGTGTCGAGGGGATGTACCTTGCCATTGTGACACTCGGTCTGGCTGAGATTCTGAAGAATTTCTTCACCTATTCTCCACTCACCGGTGCAACCGATGGCATGAGACTCCAATTCATCACCTTCTTAGGCATCACTTCATCCAATACCGTCGTTTATAATCCCATCAATTATGTCATCATGGTTCTCGTCGTCATTGTGATGATCTGGATGGTGAACATCATCAACAGCCCAACAGGACGTGCGATGCTATCGATTAAGAATTCGACATCCGCAGCCCAAGCCATGGGCATCAGCATCATGAAATACAGATTACAGGCATTCTTGATTGCAACACTGCTTGCTGTCATGGGTGGTATGCTCGGTATGATCAGAACCACCACCAGTTTCCCAGGTACATGGGGCATTGACTTGTCACTGAATGTGCTTGCAGCTGTCGTCATTGGTGGTACGAAAAATATCTGGGGCGTTTTGATTGGTACCTTCATAGTCTTCGGACTGAAAGACCTGGTTCTGGCCAGAATTCCATTTTTCCAAACATTCTCCAATGCACATCTGATGTTTTCAGGAGCACTCATCATCTTGGTTGTCATGTTCTATCCAGGTGGCGTCATCAGAGCACTCATTGACTTGAAAAAATTAGCAATCAAAGTATTCACCAAGATCAAGACCTCATGGAAGGAGTACACCTATGGCAAATCTACTGAGTAGGGTATCATTCCTCGAGCGAAGACTCAATGCACTGAAATACCAGCTAGAACTGAATCAATCGTATCCTGAAATCTATGATTTAAAACTCAAAACGCGTGATCAAAAGAAGATAGAAGAACTTCAGGAAAAAGAAAATCGTGAACTTTATCGATTAGAAATCGAAACACTCGATGATCCGACGTATCTGAAATTCATGACTGAAGACAAGATCAAGCGTATGGAAATCCAGTGTGAACTATCCAAGCGTAAGGCTGTGACCTCTTATTACCGAAAGACTGGAAGTCAAACCTCTTCAGAAGCACTTGATCAGGTTCTCTCTATAATCGAATTGCGCTATCAAGAAGAAAAAAATAATCTCATCAAGCTTCATCAGGTAAGATCATATGATGCTAACACCTTGTCACTCAACCAACGCAAATATCAACAAGCACTCCAATCTCATCTAGAACGTATCGATCTTTATCAGAAGCATCTCGAAGAAGCAAGAGCGCAGAAACTGAATGTGCTTCAGCAAACATTGAATGCCAAAGCGGAAACATTGAACCAAAAGATTCTACAGACTGAATTGGCACTCCAAGTCGCAAAAGCCAAAGATCATGCAGAACAGTCCGATATCGTGGTTCCAGAGGATGTCATTCTCAAAGTCGATCATCTGACCATGCAATTTGGTGGACTCAAAGCGGTTGACGACTTGTCATTTGAGGTGAAAAAAGGCGAAATCTTCGGTTTGATCGGACCTAACGGTGCTGGGAAAACCACAGTATTCAACTGTATCACTCAATTTTACAAACCCACGAAGGGCACGATGCTGTATCGTAGTCGTCTCAACGATGTTGTGATACTGAACAAAATCAAGGTTCATGATGTCATCAAAGAAGGTATCGTGAGAACGTTCCAGAACGTTGAACTGATTTGGGAACTCTCGATTTTGGATAACATGCTGGTTGGTGCTCATTCGAAGTACCGTTCAAAATTCTTCGATCATTCATTCCAGACTCCGCGTTTCAAGCGTGAAGAAGCCATCATCAGAGCCAAAGCAGAAAAAATACTGTCGGATCTCGGCTTACTGCCCTACCAACATTTCTATCCGCTAGGTCTGCCATATGGTATCTTGAAAAAGATCGAATTGGCAAGAACACTCATGACCAATCCGTCCTTGATCATCTTGGATGAACCCGCTGCAGGTTTGAATGATTCAGAAACCGAACAGCTAGCACATACCATCAAAAAGATCCAACATGATTATGACACGACGATTTTCCTTGTCGAACACGACATGGGTCTTGTCATGAGCATCTGTGATACAATCTGTGCGATTTNNCATCCTGTGGTCCAACAGGCATACTTAGGAGGCGAATGAGATGGCATTACTAGAAATCAAAGATCTCGTCATCGACTACGGTATCATCAAAGCTGTCAAAGGTGTCAACTTGAAGGTGAACGAAGGACAGATTGTCGCTATCCTCGGTGCCAACGGCGCTGGCAAATCCACATTGATCAGAAGTATTTCCGGTGTCACGAAAATCAAGAGTGGCTCAATCACTTATGATGGTGAAGATATCACCAACAAAGATTCCTTCAGAATCACTGCGAAAGGCATCTTGCAGTCTCCGGAAGGCAGAATGATCTTCCAAGGGTTGACCGTTGAAGAAAATCTGCTCGTTGGTGCGTATTCACTCAAGAAAGAGATGAGAAGCGCAACCATTGATGGTATCGAAACAAGTATCACCGTTTCCGTGAAGCAGCAAATCAAAGAATTGCTCAAAGAAGTCTATGACTACTTCCCGATTCTTGGTGANNCGCAGAAAACAACAGGCATCGACACTTTCAGGCGGTGAACAACAAATGCTCGCCATCGGCAGAGCATTGATGGGTAAACCGAAGTTGCTGCTCTTAGACGAGCCATCACTCGGACTTGCACCCTTGATTGTCAGAGATATCTTCAAGATCATCAATGAAATCAAGCGTCGCGGCAGAACCATTTTGATTGTCGAACAAAACGCGTACCAGACCTTAAAGATTGCAGACTATGCATACCTGATGGAACTCGGACTCGTGAAGAAAGAAGGTACCGGGGCAGCATTACTGTCAGACGATGAACTCGTCCATGCTTACCTTGGTGCACAACAATAGGTTAAAACTGCTTACAAGCAGCAAACAATAGATAGCCTTAAGGCAAAAAAGGAGAAAATATGAAAAAAGTATTATTGTTACTCGTAGCATTGTTTACCGTTTTCGGGTTTGCAGCATGCACACCTGAAGAAGAAACAGTCGTAACTCTTGAGAACTTAATCGTTGTGACCAATGCCACAAAGACTGAGTATCAATTGAACGAAACATTGGATATGACAGGATTCTCAGTCAAAGCCGTCTACTCAGATGGTACAGACAAGGTTCTTGCAGCAAGCGAATATACAGTGACAGGATTCACTTCAGCAACGATTGGTCAAAAGACCATCACCGTTTCATTTGAAGGCAAATCCGTTACATTCACTGTCCTCGTGTTTGACGCAACCCTTCCAAGAGAACTCTTGGTCATCCAGATTGTCTCATTGCCAACCAAGCAGACTTATGCAATCGGTGAATCATTCAACAACGCAGGCATGGTCGTTGAAGCAGTTTACAACAATGGCGATAGAGAAGCGACAACTGCTTACACATTAAGCGGATTTGTTACAACAGCAGTCTTGAATGACGGTGTCGCAACCATCACTTTCGGTGGTAAAGTTGCAACATTCGGTTACAAGGTCAGAGAAGTCATCATCCAAGGTGTCACAGGAACAACGATTACCGTTGGTAACACTGCAGCAACTTCTGGTTTCTTTGCAGCCGTTGGCGTGCCATTCAATGAAGGTATCAAAGCTTATTTCAAGAAGATTAACGATGCGGGCGGGGTTGCAGGTCGTACCATCAACTTTGTCACTTATGACGACACATTCAACGCAGAAACTGGTTTGAACTATACCAAGAAACTCGTTGAAGAAGACAATGTCTTTGCACTCGTTGGTCATTTCGGTACACCAACCGTTGGTGCTACATTAGGTTATATCCAACAAGTTGGCGTTCCAATGGTTTACGCGGCAACTGGTATCAACGCACTCTATTTTGAAAAGGCACAAGGTCTTGGCAACCCAGTCATGGCTGTTCAGCCCATTTACAAGACAGATGGTAGAATCATGGCTGCACGCGCACTGAACGAAGCATTGTTCGGAGCAAACAAAGATGCAAAATTAGCATCTAACGCGAAGATCGGCGTTCTCTATACACCAGATGATGTCGGTAACTCCATCAAGGCTGGTATCGAAGTTCAAGCCATCGTTGAAACCAGAGTCACTTCATTTGTCTACAAATCCTTCACTGCTGCAGATTCATCTGCACTCAACAGTGCTGTACTTGACCTGATTTCACAAGGTGTCTCCGCAGTCATCGTTGCAGCGAACCAAGCACCATTCAAGGCTGCTGTCGGTGCGCTCAACGCGAACGGTGTCACTGTACCTGTCTTCACATCCTATGTTAATGCTGACGGAACATCAGTTGACCCAGCAGTCACTTACGGATTTGACATGTATGCCAATGCATGGCTTGATATCGTTGATCCAGCTGGCGTTAACGGATTATCAGCAGCTTATTGGACATTTGCAAACGACATGATCGCTGCAGGTCAAGCTGGCTATGCTGCAAACTCATTTGCAATGGCTGGTTATATCGCAGCTGCAGTCTTTGTTGAAGGTCTACAAAGAGTCGGCGCTGAAACGTTAACTTGGGAATCTTACATCAAGGCAATGGAATCCGCTCCAATCATCATTCCAATGGGTGGCCAGATTGACTTTACAGAAGGCAAGCGTTGGGGTATTGCATCCATGGCACTTCTGAAGCTTTCACTCGCAACTGGAACTCCAGCTTGGGCGAAGGTTAGAAATATCGAAACAATCACTCAAATTCAGGCAAAATAAGTTAAAATAAAAAGTGTACTGGGGGAGGGGAAACTCTCCCCCTCTCCACAATTTATGATGAAAGAGGCATATATGAAGACTCCAAAAATCATCACGGCAACAGAAGCGACCTTATTGGTCAAATCCAATGATGTCGTCGTACTTGGCATGGCCGGAGCGGAACCGAAAGAATTCCTAAAGATTTTACATGAACGTGCACAACAAGTGACCAATGTGAAGGTCACCAATTGTTTACCATTTGAAAATGCTGAGTTTATGATCAATCCTATGTATAAATCATCATTTTCAGTTGACAGCTGGTTTTATGGTGCGTCCTTGAGAAAGGCACACGACAATGGCAATATCAGTTTTATTCCGAATCACTTGCACCTGGCTGGTCGTAAGCGTTTTGAGCATGTCAAACCGAATCTTTTTGTAGGAACTGCTACGCCTCCTGACAAACATGGATTCATGTCACTTTCCTTATCGAATGTTTATGAGAAGGAAGCGGTTGATCTCGCTGATATCGTCATCTTAGAAGTCTCACCCCATTTCCCTCGCACATTTGGCGATCTCGAAGTCCATCAAAGCGAAGTGGACTATATCGTGAATGTCGATTATTACCCACCCGTACTTCCCGATGCAGAACCCAATGAGAAAGATATCGCCATCGGGAATTTCATCGCTGAAAAAGTCAAGAATGGTGCAACCCTTCAACTGGGCATCGGTGGTATACCGAATGCTGTAGCGCATGCACTCATGCACAAGAAGGATTTGGGTATCCATACTGAAATGTTTACCACTGGCCTGATGAAACTCGTCAAGGCAGGCGCTGCCAATGGCAAGCGCAAGAAAACACACAACGGCAAGCATGTCTGCTGTTTCGCACTGGGTTCTCAGGAACTTTATGATTTCATCGATAACAATCCATCCGTTCAAATCTTAAACGGTCATTATGTCAACGATCCAGCAATCATCGGACTCAATGACAATCAAGTCTCCATCAATACCACGATTGAAGTGGATCTCACCGGACAATGTGCTTCCGAATCGATCGGTCATCGTCAGTTTTCAGGCACTGGTGGACAAGTCGATACTGCGGTAGGTGCTCAGAACTCCAAAGGCGGGATGAGTTTCATCACACTCTATTCGACAGCTTCTGTTAAAAATCCTGTGACTGGCGAACGTGAAGAGATTTCGAAGATCGTGCCCTTCCTCAAACCAGGTGCAGCCGTGACGTTATCCCGTGCGGATGTCGATCACGTGGTCACCGAATACGGTTTAGTCTCCTTGAGAGGCACATCGGTTGCTGAACGTGTCCAACTGTTGATTTCAATCGCGCATCCTAAGTTTAGAGACGAGCTCAGAGCTGAAGCCGTCAATCTCGGTTACATTCAAAGCTGATGGCTATCCTAGACTTCAAAGGCAGAAATATCTATTACGACGTTCAAGGAGAAGGCAAACCCATACTGATCCTCAATGGGATCATGATGAGTACCAAAAGCTGGGAACCCTTTGTCAAGACGCTCTCATCCAACAATCAGCTCATTCGTTTGGATTTCATCGATCAGGGACAAAGCGACCGTCTGGACAATAGTGCTTATACACAATCGATTCAAGTGGATATCATCGAAAGTCTCTTGAAGACATTAAAACTGATCAAGGTATCCTTGGTTGGCATTTCCTATGGTGGAGAAGTTGCCATACTCTTTGCAGCAAAATTCCCGAACAAAGTCGACCGGATGGTCTTGTTCAATACAACACCTTACACATCACCATGGCTTGCTGAAATCGGCAAACAGTGGAATGCGATTGGGAAGACCAGAGACGGTTCGACCTATTATAAGGCAACCATTCCTGTCATCTATTCGCCCAGTTATTATGAAGCAAGACTGGACTGGATGAAAAAGCGTGAAGCCTATCTGTTACCAATTTTTTCAAATCCTGTCTTCTTGGATGCCATGGAACGACTCACGAACAGTGCTGAGTCCTTTGATGCAAGAAACGAGCTGAATCAGATTACAGCACCGACGTTGATTGTTGCTGCAGATGAAGATTATCTCACACCGATTCAAAATCAGAAAGAACTTAAAAAAGCCATACCGAATGCCGAGATGGTGATCCTACCAGGTGTCGGTCATGCTTCAATGTATGAGAAGCCAATTCTTTTTGTCACACTCGTCCTCGGATTCATCAATGCTTTGGAAACCACATTTACGATCTAATTCATAGAAAGAGGTTATGTTATGGAAAAAAGACAAGTTGTAATCAAAAATGGTGAAGTGATTCACTATCTCGAACAAGGAGCAGGTCAGCAAACCCTCTTGCTCATTCATGGCAATTTTTCTTCCTCGATGCACTATACACCTTTGTTTGAAAGATTACCTAAAGACATCAGAGTGCTTGCACCTGATCTGCGCGGGTATGGAGATTCATCGTATTACCGACGCATTTCGTCTTTGAAGGACTTTGCAGAAGATATCCGACTCTTCATGCAAGCCAAGGATCTGAAAAGCGCTTTGGTTGTCGGATGGAGTCTTGGTGGCGGAGTTGCTATGGAACTTGCGGCTTATCATCCTGAACTCGTCGAGAAACTGATTCTCATCAACTCAACGACCCATCGTGGTTATCCAGTCTTCAAGAAGGGTGACAACAACCAATTCTTATTCGGTCAAGCTTATGAATCACCTGAAGAAATGGGTAAAGACCCTATCCAGGTTGTTCCACTCTTGGAAGCGATGAGAACGAAGAATTTCCCCATCATGAGCTATATTTTCGACAAGACCATTTACACGGTCAACAAACCTTCAGTTGAAGACAATACCTTATGGATCAACGAATCACTGAAGCAGAGAAACCTGATTGACGCAGACTGGGCGCTTGCCAATTTGAATATGTCAGAAACGCATAACTTTTACAATGCAGGAACACAGAATATTGGTAAGATCAAATGCCCTGTTTTACATACATGGGGCAGACAGGATATTGTTGTGCCTGAGTATATGGTCACGGATAATTTCAAAGCCTTGGAAAAACAATCGCAGCTCGTTGTCTATGATCAATGTGGTCATTCACCGCTTGTGGATGTACCTGATCAATTGACCCAAGATATCTTGGATTTCATCAACACATAAGGGCTTTCGAGCCCTTTTTGATTTGGAGGAGAAATAGATGTTATCGATTAAGCATTTCAAATTACATGTGGAAGACTTGGGTTATCCAAAAGGTGAAACAGTCGTCTTTTTAAACGGTGTCATGGCATCGACAAGTAGTTGGTATACCTTAATGAAATACTTCGTTAAAAACGATTTTAGAGTGGTTTTGCACGACTTCAAAGGACAGCTCAGAAGCGATCAGCCTGAAGGACCTTATACGTTTAAGGAACATGCGGAAGAGACGATTATGATCTTGAAACAACTTGGGATTCATCAGGCTCATTTTGTGGGCACGAGTTATGGTGGAGAGGTTGCAATGAACATCGGATTCAGATATCCTGAGTTTGTCAAATCACTGATCATCATCGATTCGACATCTGAAATCGATATGAAGATGAAAAAAGAAATCGAACGCTGGATTGAACTTTGCAAACTGAAAGATGGATATCAATTTTTCAAAGGGATTGCAAAAAGCATTTATGGAAAAGAGTATTTGAAAAACAATAAGATGATGATGGAAGAACGTGCGAAAGCAACCGCTCAAGTACCTGAGGCTTATTTTGAAGGTCAGATCAAGTTGTATGAGACCTTCATCAGTGATGTTGATATGACGGATCGCTTGAAAGAAATCAAAGCACCGACACTTGTGATCTGCGGAGATCAAGATCATTTGAAGCCGTTGAAATGCTCAGAGAAGATTCATGCTGAGATTCAAGGCAGTGAGTTTGTCGTATTAAAGCATTGTGGTCATGTGGCAATATTTGAGAAACCCGATGAGTTACAGACATTAATGATTGGGTTTATTCATAAGCATATGCATTGATGATTGATCAGCATTAGTACAAGAAATGGCGGAGCAGATATGCTTCGTCTTTTATTTTCATCCAATGAATTTTCTTTCATAAAAAAAATNNTAGTTAATATATTTAAATTATAACATAGCTCCCTCAAAAAAACAAAATAGAATTAGCTAAAAGAAATGGATTTTCGGTTTTAGAAATATGGTCAGATGATGATGATAATTATAAAAAAGCCCTTTCTTTCATAAAAAAAATATATAAAAAAACTGTGTTTAGTATTTATAAACATTTATGCCATTTTTTGTCTTTTTATATTTATTACATTTATGAGTGATTTTGAGATGAACCATCGTTTGATGTAGAAAACTTGTAGAAGAGTTCTGGTTGAGTAAAAGGTCAAGATGATTCAATAGCGCATACAAAAATAGAAATTTAAAAAGGAACTATTGATGATGGCTTCATGACTGATGACTCAAGATGTCAATCATGAAGGGAAAAGCAATCCTGAGCATATTGATCAAAGTTGCAAGTACTTGAGAAAAACTTTGAGAAGAAATAGATGGATGTCTATTGTTGCTATGCATCGTTGTTCAATGTAGCAAGCAAAAAGAGATGTCATGAAAAGCAATAATCCCAATCAATCTATAAGTCATCATTTCAAGAGATACTGATCAATAGCTTTAAAAAGATCAAAAATAGAAAAGTCATGAGCTTACCAAAAATAAACGCTTGTCAATCTTAGGTCAAATTATAACCTGAAGATTTTTTCACTCAGAATAACTGATGAGGAATCTCAGAGACGCGTTATCAGCAATCGAGATACCGAAAGCTTGATGTATCATCATTTCGAATTGACACACCTATGGTCATCAAAAGAAGAAGAACTACTGAAGAAATACCGTTTTTTTTGAACGACACTAAAACACACCCAAACGAATTTTGAGCCCTCGAGAGCCATCAACCTACCAATGTTCATCTATCAGTAGTTCAAACGCTCAAAAACTACTCTTCACATTTATTATTATACTCATTTGAAATATATGATTATATTTAATAGCGGTAGAAGGGGTGAAATTTGCATTTAAATATAGTATTGACATCACCACTAACATCGATTATTTGCCACAAACACCTCAGTCTTATTTTATATTTGTTCGTATAATATATATTATGTTAACCTATAGTTCGCGGCTTTACTGTGCGGTCATGTTGCTCGGTGTTGATAAGTTGGATTGTTGGGTTCTCTTGAATTTCGACTTCTTAACTCGCTACATCCTGTGACCTATCGAAAATTGACCAATACTAAACTTATATTTTTCGATTTCTAAAATATACGCAATATGATACAATAAATATGGTGATCCTATGAAGAAAAAGACGATTTTAATCATTTTTACCGGTGGTACAATCTCCATGTCTAAGCATAAGGAAACGAGTAAAGCTGTCATCAATGACAATCATTCCGAGTTATTAGACAACATTAGTTCCGAGCTCAAGAACATCAAACTTGAGTCTTATCAGTTTTCACTCAAACCTTCGCCATCGATAACTCCTGGCGATATGTTTGAATTGGCTAAACTTACACAGCAATATATCAATAATCCAGAGATCGATGGCATTGTCATTACTCATGGGACAGATACCCTTGAAGAGTCTGCTTACTTCTTAGATCTCTATCTGGATACAAAAAAACCTGTCGTTTTCACAGGTTCTATGCGCAATTATTCGGAATTGGGATTTGATGGATTGAGCAATCTGGTCTCATCGATTTATGTCGCAGCATCCCCCGAATCCATCAAAAAGGGTGTATTAATCGTCATGAATGATGAAATCAATGCCGCAGCTGAAGTCACGAAGTCTCATACACTTTCACTGGATACATTCAAGTCCATGGAGTTTGGACCTATTGGTATCGTTGAACAAACCAACGTACTCTACTACAGAGAGACTCATTATCCACAGACCATTCTTGCACCAACATCGATTGAACACCATGTTGAAATTGTAAAAGTTTATTCTGGTTCAAGTTCACTTATACTAAACCTACTGATTGACCATGGCGTCAAAGGAATTGTCCTTGAAGCACTAGGTCGCGGTAATGTTCCGCCGATGATGCTCCCAGGAATCATTCGTGCAATCGAAAATCAAATACCTGTTCTCATTACTTCACGTTGTCCAAAAGGACGCGTCCTTGATAGTTATGGTTATGAGGGGGGTGGACATCACTTGAGACAACTCGGTGTCATCTTCACCGAAAACTTAAATAGTCAGAAAGCACGGATCCGCTTGATGCTTACTTTGGGGATGACCACAGACGTATCCCAAATCAAAAATTACTTCTAGGTACTCGCCATGAAAAATCTTGCACGCGTTTTGAGAGATCGAAAACCGTATCCATTGATATTGACCTGTCTCGTTTTTGGGTGGGGATTTCTCGGTGTACTGTTGCTTTATACCGATTCTCTCTATGATCCTACTGCATCACGCACAGCCCTGACCACTTCGTTTTACTTCACAACACAGTCGAATCTCTTCATTACAATCGTTTCACTGCTCTATCTTTTGAAGCAGGAATCGAAGTCCTGGTTTAAATATGTCGCCTTCATCGGTTTGGTCAACATCTTCATGACTGGCGTTATCTTCCATGTTTTACTGACACCGTTCATGGGTGGCGTGAGTTTTCTCAATCACATTCTACACACCATCAATCCAATTCTTTATGTGCTCTTTTATTTCTTCATCTTAAAAGATCACATCACACAAAAGAAACTATGGATCGGTATTCTATATCCCTTGATTTATGTCGCTTTAGTCTATCTACTCATCGAACCACTGTTTGGTAACTTGCTCGATACTCAATTGCCTGATTTTGTCGGTGCTCGGTATGTATATCCATTCTTGGACCCACGGGAGTATGATCGTGGATTTCTCGGAGTCTTTCTATTCAACTTTGGCATCATCACACCGATCATCCTTGCGATCACCTCACTGTTGATTTATTTAAAATCCCGATTTGAAAAGAATTACTTCTCTTGAATTTTTTAAAAATCAAAAGCGAATTTCTCTCTCGAGATGATTCGCTTTTTTTATCTTACTTATCGGGTGATGTATTTTAAAAACGACTGACCATGCTTCGGTTTCTCTGTCTTGAAATTATCGTTGATACTATAACCGACATCTGCAAATGTCTTGAGGATAGGGAGTTGCTTGCCTTGTAAAAAACGTTTTGAATAGACCAGTAACGGTACATATTCTCTGGTATGATCCGTTCCTCTGAATGTAGGGTCATTGCCATGATCTGCAGTCAAAATCAGCAAGTCATCTTCATTCAATTCATGAATCAAAAGTGGCAACTGTCGGTCAAAATCTTCGATGGCTTTGCCATATCCAATGGGGTCTCTCCGATGTCCATAGAGTGCATCAAAATCCACAAGATTCAAGAAACAAAGACCTGTGAAATCACGTTTCGCAACTTCAGTAATCTGAGCCATACCATCATCATTGGACTTTGTTTTACTATATTCGGAAATGCCATAACCATCAAAGATATCGTTGATCTTGCCCAATGCAATCACATCGTATCCGACTTCACTCAAGAAATTGAGACTTGTTTTCTCATGGGGTTTCAATGCATAATCGTGTCTGTTCGACGTCCGCTTGAAATCATCTTTCGTTTTGCCGATAAAAGGTCTTGCGATGATTCTTCCGACTTTCCACTCGGGCTTCATCGTGATTTCACGCGCAATTTCACAAATCCTGTATTGCTCTTCAATCGGAATGATGCCTTCATGCATTGCAATCTGTAGCACGGAATCTGCGGAAGTGTAGACGATCAAATCACCGGTCTTGACATGATGTTCGCCTAAGTCTCTCATGATATCAGTGCCAGATGCCGAAATATTGCCAACGATTTTTCTTCCGGTTCTCTCTTCTAATTCCTTGATGAGTTCTGGTGGAAATCCAGTATCTGTAAAGGTTTGAAAGGGTTTTGTAATGTACATCCCCATCATTTCCCAGTGCCCTGTCATCGTGTCTTTTCCGAGTGATGCCTCTTGGATTTTCGTATAAAAAGCTGATGGACTCTCAACCGGTGGCACTCCTTTGATGGGTCCAATATTGCCATAACCAAGTTGTGTCATGTTGGGTAAGTGAAGATCCATACGCTCTGCAATATGGCCGATGGTGTTAGATCCTTCATCATGATATGCTTTGGCATCAGGTGCTTCGCCGATACCCAAACTATCCAAGACGATTAAAAAAATACGCTTATACATCATGTTCCTCCTTTGCACGCGGATGCGCACTCTTATAGATTTCTTTGATTCTTTTTTGACTGATATGGGTATAGATCTGAGTTGTCGATATGTCTTCATGTCCGAGTAAGGATTGAAGTGTTCTTAAGTCCATGCCATTTTCGAGCAAGTGTGTGGCAAACGAATGTCTAAGCGTATGCGGTGAACATTCTGTTTCCACACCAGCATCATGGGATAGTTTCTTGAGTAATTTGAAAAACCCTTGACGAGACAATCTCTCACCTTGCTGATTCAAAAACAAATAAGGACTTTTGACATCGCCTAGCAATTGATCCCTACCTTTGATCATATAGTTCCTGAGTGCAATCATGCTCATGTCAGAGATGGGGACCATCCGTTCTTTCGCACCTTTGCCTTTGACAACCACATAACCCTGATTGATATGGATATCTTCCATTTCGATATCGAGAAGTTCTGAGACTCGTAAGCCAGAACCATAAATCAGTTCGAGCAGTGCCATGTTTCTGAGTCCTAATGGCTTGGTCTTATCGACTTGTTCAAGGATCCTCACCACTTCATCGACAGACAATACCTGTGGCAAAGTCTTCTCGATCTTAGGTGCCGAAAACGCCTTGGCAACATCCTGTTCGACTTCTTTTTCCAGAAGTAGGAAATGATGAAATCCCTTGATCGCCGTCAGTTTTCTGGCAAGACTCTTGGTCTTCATCTGGCGTTTCAAACTGCGCATATAGGCTTCGATGTGTGCTGATTCAATGAATTTAGGTTTTGTGATCCCATGATACTTCTCAAGAAATGCTGCATATTGATTGAGATCTCTCAAATAGGATTCCACGGTATTCACACTGGAACCTTTTTCGTTTTTCAGATAGTATTCGAAATCTTTGAGGATGTATTTCATATGAATACCATAAAGACTTGATTGCCTAGGAATATACCTTTGGCAGTGAGTTTCAAATGATCATCCTCGATTTCAATCAAGCCTAACTCCATTTTTTCTAGTAGTTTGGGATAATGTTTGAGCACATCGATATGATATTTATCCCTGATCATCTTCAAACTGACCCCTTCCATTTTTCTGAGTCCGAAAATCAATTCGTCTTGCAGCATCATGGTTTGATCTTGAATCTCGTTTCTTTCCATCGGATTTTCTAAATACTTCGGCAGACTATGATGATTATAGGTTCGAATGCCCCTGATAAAACCATGGGCTCCAAGACCAACACCAATGTAATCGCCTAATGTCCAGTAGATCAAATTGTGAAGAGAAACATGTCCTTTTTTGGCATAGTTTGAGATTTCATAGTGATGAAAACCTTGACGTTTTAGATCATCCATCACTTTCTGATACATGGTTGCTTCCGTATCTTCATCCATCTGTTCAAACTTTCCTCTTAAATATTGATGGTAAAAATATGTCTTTTCTTCAAGGATCAATGAATAACACGATACATGGGTGATATCAAGTGCTTCTATCGCTTTTAAATCAACATCCAGTTGTTCTATTGTCTGACCTGGAATGGCATAAATCAAATCAATACTGATTTTTCCTATGCCCAGAGACTTCAGATGATTGACTGCATGAACGACTTGTGCCTTGGTATGCTTTCTGTTCAAGTATTCCAACAGTTTCTGATCAAACGTTTGCACACCGAGACTGATGCGGTTAATGCCATATTGCTTAAATATGATGCCTTTGTCATCAGTATATGACTCGGGATTGACTTCAATCGTATATTCGACAGGCTTGATATCCTTTAATCCTTCGAGCAAGTATTCCAGTTGCAAGGTAGAAAGCATCGAAGGCGTTCCGCCCCCGATGTAGATGGTTTCAATCGACTCAAAATGATCGCGGTAACTCTCGATTTCTAGTCTCAGTGCATGCAAATAAGTATCAATCATTTCCTGATTTTTAGGGACTCTTTTGACAAAGTCACAGTAATGACAGATATGTTCACAAAACGGAATGTGGACGTATAATCCTTTCATGGTTCATCTCCTACTGAATTCATTATACCCTAAAATGGTTTACATAACAAAGAAAAAGTGAAGACTGTTAATCTTCACTGTTGGATAAAATCGCCATGAATGCTTCCTGAGGTACATCAACTCTACCTAAGGTTTTCATCTTTTTCTTGCCTTCTTTTTGCTTTTCAAGCAGTTTCTTCTTACGACTGATATCGCCGCCATAACATTTCGCAAGGACATCTTTTCTCATGGCCTTGATTGTTTCTCTGGCAATGACTTTGGTTCCTAATGCAGCTTGAACAGGGATTTCAAACATTTGTCTCGGAATCAGTTTGACCATCTTTTCACAAATGATCTTGCCACGCTGATAGGCAAATTCTCTATGCACGATCAGTGATAATGCGTCAACGACTTCACCGTTGAGTAAGATATCCATCTTCTGTAAATTGGATTTCTTGTATCCACCCATTTCATAGTCAAAGGATGCATAACCTTTGGTCGATGATTTGAGTTTGTCAAAGAAATCGTAGACAATTTCTGATAGAGGTAGTTCATAATGAATATGGACACGGTTGGAATCGATGTACTTCATGTCTCCAAAAATGCCACGTTTCTTCTGTGATATATCCATGATTGCACCGACATATTCTTTGGGAGACATGATGGATGCTTTGATGTAAGGTTCTTCAATATAGTCAATCCGTTGAGGATCTGGGAGTTTGGATGGGTTATCCACGAGCACCATGGTTCCATCGGTGAGATGAACCTGATAGATGACGGAAGGTGCAGTCGCAATCAGTTCAATATTGAATTCACGATGAATTCTTTCTTGAATGATATCCATGTGCAGCAATCCCAAAAATCCGGTTCTGAATCCAAAACCGAGTGCCTGAGAAGTTTCAGGTTCATACTTTAAGGATGCATCGTTCAGTTTTAGTTTCTCCAGCGCATCTTTTAAGTCATTGAACTGATCAGAATCAATTGGATAGAGTCCGCAGAACACAACTGAATTCATCGTTCTATAGCCAGGCAGTGCTTCTTTGGCACGGTGATTCGCATACGTGATGGTATCACCTACGCGGACTGTACCGATATCTTTGATGGAAGCTGTAAGATATCCGACATCGCCAGGACCTAAAATATCGCGCTTGACAACCTTGGGTGTATGCACACCAACTTCAATGACTTCATACTTCGTTCCTGTCGCCATGAATTCGATCATATCACCTTTGGCAATCGTGCCATTGACAACTCTGATGTAGGGAATAACACCTTTATACATATCAAAAATAGAATCAAATACGAGTGCTTGAAGTGGTGCTAGAGCATCACCTGTTGGGGCTGGAACATCATGAATAATGCGCTCCAAAATGGTTTCAATACCGATGCCTTCTTTGGCTGATGCAAGTACAGCATCCTGTGCAGGAATACCGATGATCTCTTCTATTTCCTTCTTGACTTTTTCAGGTTCTGCAGATGGTAAATCAATCTTATTGATGACGGGAATAATTGCCAAATCATTATCAATAGCGAGGTAGACATTGGCGAGTGTTTGAGCTTCAATACCTTGAGCAGCATCGACGACTAAAATCGCGCCTTCGCAAGCAGCAAGTGATCTTGAGACTTCATAAGTGAAATCGACGTGACCTGGAGTGTCAATCAAATGCATGATGTACTCTTCCCCATTTTTCGCCTTGTAATGCATTTCTACGGCATTCAGCTTGATGGTGATGCCACGCTCTCTTTCGAGATCCATCGAATCCAGCATTTGCTCTTTCATCTCACGGTCGCTGACGGTTTTTGTAATTTGGAGCAATCGATCTGCAAGTGTTGACTTACCATGGTCGATGTGCGCGATGATTGAGAAATTTCTGATCATCTTTTGTCGTTCATTCAGAAAAGCTTTGTTCATGTTTCAACGTCCTTTCGCCTGTATTATTGTATCATAAAATGATACGAATAAAAGCACAATTCGACTGGATTCTTTAATATATGATGAAACTTAACTAGGAAAACGTTTTTATTGCGAAAGTTTTCAATTGATGTTGCATATCAGTTGACAAATGTTATATAATGAATGCGTAAAGAAACAATTCTAGGAGGAATTTAATAAATGAAGAAATTGATTGCACTTCTTTTTGTTGCGTTTCTTGCACTGGGCTTAGTCGCTTGCGCGGAAGATGAACCATCTTACGAATACGGCTACGGTGTAGGATACGGTCTGGTACATGGTCATTATGTTGGCGTTGTCAAAGTAGTTGTTGACAAGGATGACGTTGTTGTCAATGTACAGTTTGAAGAATACTATCTGCCATACAACATTGGTCAGGTTGCTTACACTCCAGTTGAAGGCGTAGCACAACCTGCTGACATTCTCACAGTTGTTGGATCCAGAGGTACAAGCTATTATGCAATGTATGTCAGTGTGAATGGCGTTCTCTTCACTGGCGCAGTTGCTGGTGAATCCGGAGCACAAAGCATTGGTTACACTGCAACAGGTGTTGGCAATATCGAAACTTGGGTAGAAACAGAAGCTAATGCGAAAGCATATGTCGAAGCTGTTGAAGCTGGTCTCGTGTTCATTGCGAATGCAAATGGTACTAAGAGCACTTACGAATTCGGTAATGCAAGCGTTAAGCGTGGTTTCACTAAGTCCACTACAGCATATTGGGCAAGTGCAGCTTCTTATCCACTTGGATGGGGCGGCAACATGGCAGCAATGGCTGAAGCAATGGTAGGCACTAAACTTGATGCAGCTGAAACTGATCTTGTCAAAGATGGTACTTGGAAGATTGGTACAATCGTTACTGGCGCAACTCTTTCTGACTTTGTAGACTACTACAAACTTGCACAAAGAGGATATGCTAACGCACTCGCTGGCAAAAAATAAAACTTAAACCGTTTATAAAGGACATGTGAATGTCCTTTTTTTTATTCTGTTATCGATTGAAAAAGGCACACCTCAAGGAGATGTGCCTCATGTTTCATTCAGTCGTCTGATTCTTGAACCAAACTGATCGGTAAAACTTCGACATTCACTTCTAATACACGTTTATGATCGGCTTCTGTTACTGTCACTTTCAAAAATCTGAAGCGAAACACATCACCAATCGAAGGAATTCTGCCAAGTTGATCTTGAACCCAACCGTTGACGGTCGCATAGTCTGCATCGTCATCTTCTTCCATGTCCAGGACTTCAAACAAATCATCTAAATCCGTGTCACCTTTGACTTGATAGTGTGTGTCATCAACTTTCTTGATCTGCTCGATGATTTCATCATGCTCATCAAAAATGTCTCCAACGATCTCTTCCAAGATGTCTTCCATGGTGACAATACCCAAGGTTCCGCCATACTCGTCTTTGACGATCGCCATGTGCGATTTGTTGACTTTCAATAACTCGAGCAAATGCGATATTTTCATGTATTCAGTCACGAACACAGGTTTTTTAACGATATTTTCAACCGGCTGCCTGTCAAGTAGTACTTTGTTGAAATAATCTTTGTAGTTGATAACACCAATAATATGATCAATCGAACCTTCATAGACAGGTAATCTGGAAAATCCATAATGTCTGAATGTATGGGTGATCTTTTTAGTTGTTTCATTCACGGACACTGCAACCACTTTGACACGAGGAGTGAAGATTTCTTCGATTTTCAAATCGTCAAAGTCAATCACGTTTCTGATCATTTCTTCTTCGTTTTCGTTGATGCCACCTTCTTGTTGAGCTTCGGATACATATGTTAGAAGTTCATCTTCCGTAATCGAAGGACTTTCCTGAAACTTGAACAGTTTGGTCATGAGTCTTTGCCAAAAATTAAAGATGAGATTCAAAGGCGCTAAGATGAACATGAACATCAATAGTGGATAAGTCACTGCCAAGGCAAAGGATTCAGGAATGCGCTTTGCTATACTTTTGGGTGTGATTTCACCAAAGACGAGGACCAAGACTGTCATCACAGCGGTTGAAATGGTCACACCGGCATTGCCCCAATATTGAATAAAAATGAGGGTAGCAAGCGAAGCGGAAGCGATATTGACGATGTTATTGCCAATCAGAATGGTTGTGAGCACCTTGTCAAAATTTTCTGACAACTCAAGTGTCTTTTTCGCACGTTTGTGTCCATTTTGAATCATATGTTTGAGTTTGATTTCGTTTAAGGAAGAGAATGCGATTTCGGTTGCTGAAAAGAACGCTGATAACAAAATCAGCGCTGCAATCAAGATGATATTCACGATGGTTGTATCGTCCATGTTATTCTACCTGCTTGTCATCATCATTGGCCTTAGGATAGCGTTTCACTTTCACTTTGGAGATGACCTTGCCCTCGCGTTCGAGGACTTCAAATGTAAATTCATGATACTCTATGATTACTTTCTCATGCTCATCTGGGAATCTGCCGAGTTGCCCCAAGATGAAACCAGAAAGCGTATCGTAATCATCGACTGGCAAGTCTGCTTCAATGATGTCTTCGACATCGTTGATCGAAATGAGTCCGTCGACTTCAAACTCATCAGGATTGATTTCCATGATGTCGATGTCATCGTCATCATATTCGTCTTTAATGTTTCCAAGGACTTCTTCAATCAAATCTTCAATCGTCACGATACCCGCTGTTCCACCGTATTCATCAAGAACAACAGCAATATGGTTTTTCTTTTTCTGCATTTCCTTGAAAAGATCTGATGTTTTTTTAGATTCTGGGATGAAATAGGGGGGTCTGAGCAATCGTTTGATTGAGAATCTTTCTTCTGTATTTTCTACATACTTCAGTAAGTCTTTGACATGTAACGTACCGATGATATGATCAATGGATCCCTGATAAACCGGGAATCTTGTATATTGTTCTTTAAGTACGTAATCAAAAATTTCTTTTTTGGTAGATTTGACATTGATTGCTGAAATTTCAGTACGATGTGTCATGATGGTATCCACTGTAGTGTCTGAGAAATCAAAGATATTTTGAATCATTTCGCTTTCTTCTTCNNGCAACGATGTTTCTGATTTCTTCTTCGGTGACTCTGCGTTCACCTTCTGTAGGAAGCAATCCAAAAAGACGGCCGATGATGGCTGATAGAAATGTCAAAATTGTTGTCAATGGCATGAATATCTTTTTGAGGAATATCACGAGTCCAATCAACTGATAAGCAAATGATTCTGGGTACTTATTTGCTAATCTTCTTGGAATCAAGTGGCCAAAAACCACATGAAATACGAGCAAGAGAACAGCAACGATGATTAGAACCACAGGTTCGATCCAATCGGTTGCCTGATCAAACCAGAGAATCACATCATTGGAAAACGCATCGAGCGCGATTGCTCCATTGATGATTGCTGATAAAAGTGTCAACACCTGAAGTGTAGTGATATACTGTTTGGAGTCTTCAAGCACCATCAGCACTTTCTTAGCTTTTTTCATGCCAGATTCAGCATCTTCTTCGACTTGGTTGTCGCTGACTGCGATCAATGCTGCTTCAGCAGCGACCATGAGACCTGATAAAATAATGAGTAAAATCATTGCGATGATGGGAATCATGATTGCCACCCATCCTTTTTGTAACAAAAAAAGACATCAAAAAAAGCGACTGATTTGCTGTCTATGTGTGTCGGGTATGTCGGATCGTCGATCCTACTACTGCTATCTTCCATTTTTAAGTCAATGCCTCCATCACGATGTGATATGTCTATCATACATGAATTTCATCAAAAAGTCAACCAATCATCTCATCCTAACCCCATCGTTTTTGATGGTTTTAGGTTGTAAGGCATCCACGATTGTGTTACAATATAGTGGTGAAGGGGAGTAGTTTTCCTAAATGAATCGTCAGTACGGCCTAAAAACCCGGTTCATTTCAAGTCCAACTTGTAACGAGACCTTCAAGACTGTTTTTTCTCGTCTTGAAGGTTTTTATTTTGATATCGGATGCTCAGCATCGAAAGGAATCCATCATGCAAATTTTACTTCATGTTCTTTATTTGATTGTTGGCTTTGTGTTCTTGATCAAAGGTGCCGATTACTTTGTCGTTTCTTCATCTTCGATCGCACGCAAATTCAATGTTTCCCCATTCATCATCGGATTGACTCTGGTCGCATTTGGAACATCTCTTCCTGAACTTGCGGTGAGTTTTGCAGCATCTCTGTCAGCGAAAGCTCAAGGCACGACTGCAGATATTGCCATGGGCAATATCATCGGATCCAATATTGCCAATTTGACCTTAATCCTCGGCTGTTCAGCCATCATGATGCCCATAGCCGTGAAAAAGACGATGATGCGAAGAGAATTTCCTTATTTGATTGTCATTACTATCCTGATTTCAGTACTTGCCTTCTTCTTCCAAAGTGATGCACAAATCGTTTGGTGGGAAGCCATCATCCTCTTGTTGTTTTTTGCCTATTACATGTATATGATGTTTAAGAGCCATCAGGATGCCGATGAAGTTGAAAAAATTCCCATGGTCAATCCTAAAAAAGCAGTCATCTTATTGATTGTTGGACTTGCCGGTGTTTCATTGGGAGGATTTCTGGTCACTGCGGGTGCTGAATATATCGCAATCGAACTCCTCGTTTCCGCATTCTCAATGACACTGACACGTGCAACTACCTTGGTTGGACTGAGTGTTGTCGCATTGGGAACATCACTACCTGAGTTGGTAACCTCCGTTGTTGCAGCCAAGAAAGGCGAAAACGAAATCGCACTTGGAAATGTCATCGGATCTAACGTTTTCAATACGGTCTTCATCGTCGGTATATCGGGTGTCGTGACGTCACTTGGCATCAATGGCGATGTCTTGATTGATACAGTAATCCTGATTGCAATCACACTCATCACGGTCTGGTTTGCATTCACTGGCTACAAGATCAGCAAAAAAGAAGGTTATGGATTGCTCTTCATCTATATCGCCTACATTATCTACATCATTTTAAGAGCCCTCAACCTATTCTAAAAATAAAAGACCTTCGGGTCTTTTTTATTTCATGATCAGATCAATCAAATGATGACCTCTGACCACATAGCTTTCATGTGTATGATTTTCTAAGATGATCAGTGTCGAATGCTTGATATGTCGTGCTATTTTTTCAGTATGTCTTTTCATGATCACATCATCGGATCCAGCAGCAACCACGACCGGTACTTCGATATCATGAAGCATTTGATCCGTGATCATAGGCTCTTCAAGCATCATTTTCAAATATGGATTCTTCGATCGCTCATAATCGATTTCAGTTAAACGATTGATCTTTGGCTTGACACCACTCGGATAGAGATTGGCACCCATGACGATGATTTTCTTTAACCATGCTGGTTTCTTTGTTGCAATGAGAAGACTGATGATACCACCATCGGAAAAACCAGCAATCGTGACACGACTCAAACCCAGTTTGTCAACCATATGTTCAATATCTTCTGCCATGACATGGTAATGGAATTCATCAGTCAAAATCGATTGACCATGGTTTCTGGAATCTACCGCATAAACAGTAAAAAGACGACTCAATTCCTCAATCGCATGAGAAAAAGTTCTGTGATCTTCCCCATTGCCATGCAGTAAGATCAAAGGATCTCCAGAGCCCGTTTTTTCATAAAACAAAGTGATTTTTTCAAGTTGAATATACATAGAATCTCCTAATGAAAAGGTCCCAGAAGGGACCTAGTTTGTCAATGTGCATAAGCCATGTTCTGTATCCCTTGCGGGTTGTGACCATTTATCTCTACTAAAGTAGCGCATGTTTGCTTCGATTGGCATCCATACGTGCCCCTACCAAATTTGGGT
>DITG01000118.1:2222-12112 GCA_002422045.1 Acholeplasmataceae bacterium UBA6190 | reverse complement strand
TATTGTTCAGCAGGCAAACCAAAAGCGTCCCATCCCATCGGATGGAGAACATTATAGCCTTGCATGCGTTTGAATCTACTGATGATGTCTGTTGCCGTATAGCCTTCGATATGACCGACATGCAGTCCGTTGGCTGAAGGATAAGGAAACATGTCTAAGACATAGTACTTTTCTTTCAGTCTGTCTTCCTGGGTTTTGAACAGTTTGTTTTCATACCAGTACGATTGCCATTTTTTCTCGATGTTGCCAAAGTCATAATACATGATGGATACCTTCTTTCGATGCTATATCTATTATAATCAAAAAGCGCATTTTTTCCAACAAAAAAAGGGAATTTCAATATCCCTTTTCGTTTATTTTTTCAGTGCTTCGATGTATTTGACGAGATCGCCAACAGTCTTAATGCTTTGTGCTTGTTCGTCTGAGACTTGAATATCGAATTCATCTTCAACGTTCATAATCAATTCAACTGCATCGATAGAATCTGCGCCGAGATCTTCTGCCAATCTTGCTTGTAATGTAATCTTTTCCTCGGGTACGTTAAGTTCTTCTTTGATCATTTCTTTGACACGTTCAAAAATCATGTTCATATCCTCCTTGTTTCAATAGTCATATTATAATGCTTTTCAACTTGATTGTCAATTTCAAAATCATATTTTTTGAAGTTCAAAGTTTTTTTAACTTGATTATCGATTAGGAAAACGTTTACTTTTTCAAATAGTCACTTTTTTATGAGAAAGGCTTGCATATTTTCACATGTGTGCTAAAATTGTTTCATAAAAAAAAGCCAGCCTATTTCCAAGATGGGGTATGTGACAACCCTTGAGTATACAGAAATCAGAAGCCAGCTTTGGCTTTTTTTAATCCTAAGGAGAAGAAAAATGAAGAAATTTTTGATGGTATTATTCTTAGGGCTTGCAACAATCGGTCTATCCGCTTGCAGCAATGCCTCCAATGTGTTTGATTTTGTATTAGATTCAAGTTATACCGAATTTGTGACTATGGCAACTTCAGCGGATTATCCTCCGTATGAAAACATTGTCAAGGATGAAAACGGCAAAAACACTGTCGTCGGTGTGGATATTGAAATCGGTAAAGCGATTGCAATCGCTTTGGGTAAGAACTTGAGAGTCATCCATAAAGGATTTGACTTCTTGGTTGAAGATGTTCGTGCAGGCAAAGTCGATTTCGTCATTGCCGGTCTGACACCAACGCCAACCCGTGCACAAGTCGTTGATTTTTCGAAGTCTTATTACACTGAAGAATCTGTTCAGCAAGTGATTTTGGTACACAAAGACAATCAAGCGTTTTATGACACGCTTGCAAAAGTCAACGTGGTAGGTGTACGCGTCGGTGCGCAATCGGGTTCCATTCAGGCAGAATTCGCCAGTGTATTCACTCCGAATGCGACAGCTAAACTCATCACAGACTTGAATGAACTCTTGAATAACTTGAACAACAAGCAAATCGATGCACTCTTCACAGAAGGTGCGGTTGCTGATACGCATATCAATGGTAATTTCCCGGATTTTGTCAAGATCGAAATTGATTCGCTAGAAGGTTACGAAGGCAATGCGGTTGCCGTTCAAAAGGGTAATGCAGCATTGCTTGCAACGATCAATACCGTCATTGACCAATTGATTGAGCAAGGCAAAATCAATGATTGGCTTGAGGAGTTTTCATCGTAATGACTGTCTTTTTGAATTTTTCTTTCTTAAGAGATGCAGACTATCTAGCGCTGCTCCTTCAAGGTCTTGGCATGACGCTTTTTCTAGCGTTCCTTGCTGTAGCTTTGGGTAGTATTCTTGCCCTGATTCCCGCACTCATGCGTTTATCTGGCAAGAAGTTTTTAAGCATACCCGCAACAGCCTATGTCGAAATCATTCGTGGTACTCCCTTATTGGTTCAAGTACTCTTGATTTATCAACTGCTCAATATCCCCTTGTTTTTAGTGGGTGGTATCGACATGGGTAGCTTTGTTCCGGGATTGGTAGCACTTTTGATTAACAGTTCAGCCTATATCTCTGAAATCATCCGAGGCGGCATTCTTGCTGTTGATCGCGGTCAGACTGAAGCTGCTCGTTCTTTGGGCATGTCACAATCGCTGACGATGCGTAAAATCATCCTCCCACAAGCTGTTAAAAACATTTTTCCAGCACTTGGGAATGAGTTTGTCACGATCATCAAGGAAACATCCATCTTCGTCTATGTCGGTGTCGCTGAGCTCATGTATCAGATCGGTGTAGTCAAGGGAATGACCCTTGCAGTGACAGAACTTTATGTGATGGCAGGCATTCTTTATCTGTCATTGACATATCCTTTATCTAAACTGATGAATGCCTTTGAAAGGAGAATGCGACATGCAGACGCCAAATAACAAGATCATCTCCATTCATGGCTTGAAGAAAACATTCAAAACGACGATCCATGCCTTATCTGGTGTTGACCTAGACATCAATAAGGGTGAAGTTGTTTCCATCATCGGTCCTTCCGGATCTGGTAAATCGACATTGCTGAGATGTATGAATTTCATGGAAATCCCTACCGAAGGTTCCATTGTCTTTGAAGGCAATGTGCTATCAATCAAAGATAAACATATCAATAAGCTCAGAGAAAAAATGGGTATGGTATTCCAGTCGTTTAATTTGTTTCCGCATCTATCTGTTTTGGAAAACATCACGTTATCACCAAAATTGGTCTTGCACATGACCGAAACAGATGCGAACAGCATGGCCAAGGCTTTACTTGAAAAAGTTGGATTGAGTGATAAGGTGGATGCCTATCCCAGTCAGTTATCAGGTGGGCAAAAACAACGTGTCGCCATCGCAAGAGCACTCGCGATGCAACCCGATGTCATGCTTTTTGACGAGCCTACTTCTGCGCTCGATCCTGAAATGGTCGGCGAGGTCCTTTCTGTCATGAGAACGCTAGCGAATGCGGGCATGACCATGGTGATTGTAACCCATGAAATGATGTTTGCCAAAGAAGTGTCTGATCGAGTGGTGTTCATGGCTGAAGGTTCCATTGTTGAAATCGGAACTCCTGAAGTCATCTTTTCAAATCCCAAAGAAGAGCGCACCAAAACATTCTTGAAGCGTGTCAATGTCATCTAATAGCAAAAGGAATCCATGGCGGATTCCTTTTTTGTCTATTGATCTGTGTTATTTGGACTTTGCTCTGCCGTAAAGATGCGTGAATGTCTTGATTTTTTCTTGTAATGCATCGCTCAATTCGGATGACAGCATCCGCCACTTCCAGTTATTTCCGGTTGTTGATGGAATATTCATTCTGGCTTCGGCTCCGAGATTCAACCAATCCTGCATCGGAATTACTGCGGTATCTGCAATGCATTGGAGTGTTGACTTAATCAAACTGTCTGTTTTGCTACCACTGCCATGATTGATATAATTCAAGCAATATTCCAAATCGTTTTTCGGTAACTTATCGAACCATTGGGCGGTTGTCTCATTATCGTGTGTACCTGTGTAAGCAATGAGGTTCTTGTGATATAAATGCGGGATGTAATCTGATTCTTCTCTCGAATCAAAGGCAAACTGCAAGAGTTTCATCCCTGGGAATCCTGTTTCTGCAAGCATTTTTCTCACTTCTTCAGTGACGACACCCAAATCTTCTGCGATGATGTTGACTTCACCCAAGCGTCTTTTGATGACATTGAACAACTTGATACCAGGACCTTTTTTCCATTCACCATGTTTTGCTGTTTCTTCACCGTAAACAATCGAGAAGAAATTCTGGAATCCGATGAAGTGATCGATTCTGATCATATCGAATAAATGCGTTGCGGAATACACACGATCAACCCACCAGTTGAAGGATTCTTGTTCAAGTAGATCCCAATTGTACAGAGGATTGCCCCAAAGTTGTCCATCGGCTGAGAAATTATCGGGTGGCACACCTGCAACATGATTGGGCACTCTGTCTGCATTTAAGTCAAAATAGCGGGGATTTGCCCAGACATCCGATGAGTCGTATGAAATATAGATGGGCATGTCACCGATGAACTTGACCCCTCTTTGATTGGCGTAAGCTTTCAAATTAAACCATTGTTGATATGCTTTATACTGAAGAAATTGATAAAACTCGACATCTTCTCTGAGTAGTTCTTGATAATAGGCAATGGTTTCATGCGTTCTCAGTCTCAGATCATGGCT
The DNA here is from genome assembly GCA_002422045.1 of Acholeplasmataceae bacterium UBA6190. Lineage (GTDB taxonomy): Bacteria > Bacillota_I > Bacilli_A > Acholeplasmatales > Acholeplasmataceae > Peloplasma. The sequence goes on along the minus strand of DITG01000118.1, from coordinate 7,940 downwards.
CCAAGTCGACCATGCAGCACCTTTATGATAAACCTTAAGTGCCATGAAGAGGGCATAGTCAAACAGCCATTGACGCTGCTCGAAAACGAAATGCTGATAGCCATAATCATTTTTATTGAAGCGGTGGAATGCCTGTTTCAACACATCAAATCGTTCTTCATACATCTTGTCATACTCCACATAGCGAGGGCTATGGAAGGTTGCTTTGATTTCATGTGGCAAAAGTAAGCCCTCTTCAACCAGTATATCCAAATCGATGAAATAAGGATTGTTGGCGAATGCTGAAAACGTCTGATAAGGAGAATCACCATAGGATGTCGGACCTAAAGGTAGGATTTGCCAGTAAGTTGTCCCGGTCTGGTTCAGAAAATCAACAAAACGGTAAGCTTCCTTGCCGTATGTTCCGATGCCATAGTTGCCTGGCAAACTTGAAATATGTAATAATATGCCACTTGTTCTCATGATTTCTCCTTCACTGCGAATACGATAGATTCGTAGGGTCTCAATAGGATGTTCTGATCCTTGATCTTTATCTTTTTTTCATTATGAATCACAGTATCGATGATCTCATACTGGGATATGTTGTACGTTGTCTTCTTGCTTGAAAAACTATTGATGACCAACAGTGTCTGATCCTGATAGGTTCTGGTGTAAGTGTAATGGTTGGGATCATCAGGATCCTTTTGTTCATAATCACCCCAGAGGATGACTGCGCTATAGTTGGAATTTCTTCTCAGTGAAATGAGTTTCTGATAATGGTAAAACAGAGAATTTGGGTCATTGAGATTGCGTTCGACATTGATTTTCTTGTAATCGGGATTGACTTTCATCCATGGTTTGACCGAGGAAAACCCTGCCTGGAATCCTGAAGTCCATTGCATCGGTGTTCTGGCGTTGTCCCTTGAGCGCATCGCTGCTTTTCTGAGTGCCGTCACAGGATCATCCGGTGCTAAGTCCAAATGATATTGATAACTTGAAATCGATGAGATATCGTTAAAGTCTGAGACATCTTCAAATGGATAATTGGTCATCCCGATTTCTTCACCTTGATAGATGAAAGGTGTGCCTTTCATGAAATGAAGCGCTGTCGCAAGCATCTTACCGCTCTTTAAGGGGTATTTTTTGCTGCCATAATGACTGATCAGTCTTGGCTGATCGTGATTGAACCAGTTGAGTGGTATCCAAAATTGATCTTTCATGGCAGTTTGCCACATGTTGAATGCCTGTTTGAGTTTAACGGCATCCGTCTTTAAATGTTTGGGATGATCAATATCGAAGATATTGTTACACCAGTTATGATCAAATGAGAACACCATGGACAATTCGTTTGAATCGAAGGCACTGTAGTTGATGCCTTCTTGGATAGATGCGGAACCACCCACTTCACCGATGGTGACACATTCGTATTTGGAAAAGACTGCTTCATTGAGTTCTTTGAGGTAAGGATGAACCATCGGCTGATTGGAAAACTTGAAGTAGTCGAGTGGGTATTTTTCTCCCTCTTTCGCTTCTGCATCAACAAAAGGTGCACGGTCCAGATGGGAGACAGCATCAATTCTGAATCCATCAATACCAAGGTCAAGCCATTGTTTAGCAACCCATGCCATCTCTTGTCTGACCTTGGGATTTTTCCAGTTGAGGTCAGGCATCTTGTTGGAGAATATTTTCATATAGTAACTATCGGTGGTCTCGTCATAGTTCCAAGCACTGCCGCCAAAGAATGAACCCCAATTGGTCGGTTCCATACGTTTGCCATCAATGGTTTTTCCATCTTGCCAAATATAATAGTCGCGGTAGGGATTTTCTTTAGATGATTTTGATTCAATGAACCATGGATGTTCGTCTGATGTATGATTGAGTACATAGTCCAACACGATTTTGATGCCTAGCCCATGTGCCTTGTCAATGATGTTTTTGACATCTTCCATGGTACCAAAGTCTTTGGATACACCAAAAAAGTCACGTACATCATACCCATTGTCATCCATCGGAGAATCATAGAAAGGGCAGATCCAGATTAAATTGACACCAAGCATACAGAGATAATCCAGTTTGTGTAAAATACCAGGAAGGTCTCCGATACCATCTTGATTGGTATCGTAAAAACTCTTAGGATATATCTGGTAGCCGATGCTTTCCATCCACCATTTTCGAATCATAGTTTCACCTTAATTTGCCATTACAATTGTAACATATTTCCAATATGAATAAAACAATGTAATCGGTTTCATAATTTAAGAAACGCATGGCATGATATAATGTCAATGGTGATTAAATTGAATATCCATGCACTACTCCATCAAGCAAAATCTGAGTTTTCCTACGCTTATGATGCACATACACTGCATCTGGTTTTTAGAACTGCAAAACATGATTTTCAAGCAGTCTCACTCATCTATGGTGATCCTTTCCATTGGGTCAGATCCGAAAACAAAGCAATGTCTTGGGTCCACGATGAAAAACTGATGAATAAACGTTACTCAAACGATCTTTTTGATTATTATTTCATTGCCATCGAACCTTCTTTTTATCGCACGAAATACGCATTTAAACTCCAAACCCGATCTCAAAGTTATCTTTTTGGCACCAAACAACTCAAAGAAATTCATTCGACTACAGATCTTTATGGCTTATATGATCTATCCGAATATTTCAATTTCCCCTATCTCAATCAAGAAGATTTGCATCATACGCCTTCCTGGGTCAAAGATACCGTCTGGTATCAGATATTTCCGGACAGATTCTATGCAGATAAGCCAAATCCGGAACTTAAGTGGGGCAAATTGCCTGTCAGCAATCATGAACTCTATGGTGGAAATCTAAGAGGTGTGACTGAAAAACTACCTTATTTGCATGACTTAGGGATCACCGGCATCTATTTCACACCGATTTTCGAATCACCGACGGCACACAAATACGATACAACCGATTATTTCAAGATTGATCCTCAGTTTGGAACCAACGAAGACTTCGGCATACTCGTTCAAAAAGCACATGAACTGGGCATCAAAGTGATGCTAGATGGTGTCTTCAATCATGCAGGCTATGATCACCCCTATTTCCAAGACGTTGTCATTCATGGTAAACAGAGTCCTTACCGTGATTGTTTCTACATCGATCAGTTTCCGGTTGTCAATTTCCCGACCCATGAGAAAACTGGGAAGCCCATGCATTACCAAGGCATTGATCTCAATTACCGAACATTTGCTTTCACGCCTATGATGCCCAAATGGAACACATCGAATCCTATGACTGAAAAACACCTCTTGGACTGTATCAAGTATTGGATTGAAACCTATGACATCGACGGATGGCGTTTGGATGTATCCAATGAAATTTCTCATGATTTCTTAAGAAAAATCAGAGAAACTTCCAGAAAAGCAAAGGATGACACGTTCATTCTTGGGGAAAACTGGGATTCCTCCATTCCATGGCTCCATGGTGATCAATTGGATTCTGTCATGAATTATGACTTATCCTATCCCATCTGGAAATACTTAGAGCACAAGATGGACTTAAGTGCTTTCAAGCATGTTGTCACAACCTATATGGCACATACCCCCAAGAATGTCATGGAAAACATGTTTAACTTGGTCGGTAGCCATGATACCATTCGAATCAAAAGACGTCTGAAAGACGATGAAAGACGTGTGAAACTGTCGTATCTGTTGATGTTCATGTCTGCTGGAGCGCCCAATATCTATTATGGCGATGAGGTTGGCATGACCGGAGAACACGATCCTGATAACAGACGTTGTATGCTATGGCATCGGTCCGAACAAAGCCATGATTTTCTTTCATTTTCTAAACAACTCATCCGCTTGAGAAAAGAACATCCTGCGATGAGTGACCATGATTTTCATTTTGTGGATTCGAATGTCTTGATCTTCACCAAAATTCATCATGATGATCAACTCTGTCTGATCATCAACAACAGTGACACAGAAACACTTTGTGATACGCATTTGGTCTCAGGGACTTACTTGAATCTTTTCACCCATCAAACGATTCAAATTCATGGTAAAATCTCTATGGAAGCCTATGGATTTCTATTGCTTCAGAAAGGAAATTGACATGAAACCTACCATCAGAGATGTTGCCAGAAAAGCAAATGTTAGCGTATCGACCGTATCCAGAGTCATTAACCAAAAAGGGTATGTTCATGAAGAGACGAAAGTCGTCGTCATGAAAATCATCGACGAACTCGGATTCACACCTAATCAGCTCGCAAGATCGCTCACCAATCGAAGCTCCAAGATCATCGGTGTGATCGTTCCACACATCGGACCGTCATTTTACGGAGAACTCTTGGAAGGCATCGAATCCCAAGCAGCTGCTTACGGATATAAGATCATGTTTTGTCATACTCAAGATGATCCAGACCGTGAACTTGAATATTTGAAGTTCTTTGAATCTTATAATATCGAAGGTCTGATTGTCGCTTCTAACTTCAACAACAAAGAAAAATTGCTGGAATTGAACATTCCAGTCATCACTGTCGATCATATTCTGGATGAAACGATTCCTTCCATCACATCAGACAATGTCAAAGGCGGCGCACTTGCAGCCAAGAAACTGATTGAAACAGGAGCGAAACACATTCTTCTGTTCAGAGGACCCTCGTTTTTGCTAACCACCATGGAAAGAACCATCGGATTCATGACTGAACTCAAAAAGAGCAATCTCTATGCGGATATCTTTGACTTTGACCTGGTTAATCCTGATTTCAAACTCATGGAAGAAATTCTCAGAAACAACCCCCATGTCGATGCCATCTTTACCTTCTCAGACACACTTGCTTTCGCATGTTTAAATATCGTTCAAAAATTGGGTAAAAAAGTCCCTCAAGACGTTTCCATCATCGGTTATGACAATACGCCATACTCCAAGTGGGTAACACCCGCGATTACAACCATCCATCAGTCAATCAATTATATGGGCAAGCAAAGTTTCATCAATTTGACCAAATTGATTCGCGAAGTGGATTTGGAAAGTTTGCATGATATCATTGATGTCAAACTGATTGAAAGAGATACTACAAAATAACACCTTAAAAGAGAAGTGCTTCATCCTTTCGGATCAAGCACTTTTTTTCGTTTTCTTCGGTTTGGAGAAACTCAAGATCATGCCAGAGAGCGGTCCAAGTTTCGGTTTGATGTAATAATCGAACTGATTTCTCTTGCCCTGAATTGCCTGAAGTGGCAACCCGTTGTACTGGTCAGAACCGAAATAGATGGATTTGTCACTGTTGATGATTTCCGTATAAATCCCGGGTTCAGGAACGCCAACTTCATAAAACTCGTGGACATTGGGTGTCATGTTCAAGATGATGACAAGTGTCTCAACATCGCTTCTTCTGATGTAGGCGAATACCGATTGGTCTCTGTCATCGACCACAGACCATTCAAAACCTTTAGGGTGATGATCGTATTGCCATAAAGCACTATGATGTCTATAGACTTGTGCGAGGTCTTTAAAGAAGCGATTGGCTTGCTGATGTGCTGGAAAATCGAATAAATTCCAATCCAGTTCTTTTTGGAATGCCCATTCGGAAAATGAGGCAAATTCTTGTCCCATGAAGAGCAGTTTCTTACCTGGATGGGTCATCCATAACGATAACAACAATCTCCAGTTGGCCATTTTCTGAAAATAGTCGCCAGGCATCTTGTTGACCAGACTGCCTTTCATGTGTACGACTTCATCATGAGAAAAGGGTAA
>DITG01000118.1:0-2183 GCA_002422045.1 Acholeplasmataceae bacterium UBA6190 | reverse complement strand
TCATTCATGAACCCCATGTTCCACTTGTAATTGAAACCGATACCTCCGGTTGATACCGGATGCGTGACATAAGGGTAATCGGTAGAATCTTCAGCCATGAGTAACATTCTGTCATCTTTGCCAAATAAGTGAAATGAAATTTGTCTGATGAAATTGATCGCATCCTGATTGACTCCCTGACTGCGATCGCCTAGATAATAAATCAAATTGCTGACCGCATCGATCCGGTAGCCATCCACATGGAAATAGTCCATCCAGAATGTGAGTGCGGATAACATGAAACTGCGTGTAATTCCTTTGGAAAAATCTAGATTGTCAGTGCCCCATGTCACGTTTTCCCTTCTGTGCTTGTCGGGAAATTCAAAGAGAGGTGTACCGTCAAAAAAGGATAAACCGTGCGCATCCTTGCAGATATGACCCAGTACCCAGTCCATGATGACACCGATGTTGGCCTGATGGAAACGGTCAATCATATACATGAAATCCTTGGGTACACCGAATCTGGAAGTTGCTGCAAAATATCCTGTGCCTTGATAACCCCATGAATCATCTAAGGGATATTCATAGACAGGCATGAGTTCAACATGGGTAAAACCTTGATCCTTAATGTAGGAAACCAATTCATCGACCACTTCGTTATAAGGCTTGAACTGACCAAACTTTCGTCGCCATGATCCTAAGTGAAGTTCATAGATCAACAAGGGTTGTTCATAACTCTTTTTCTTGTTGTAAAGCCATTCTCCGTCATGCCAGGTGTAGCCTTTGATATCGTAGACCTTGCTTGCTGTCTGAGGTCTGACTTCTGCATAATGTGCAAACGGGTCAGCTTTGTAAAGGATACGTCCGGAGGGTGTGTGAATTTCATACTTATATGTTGCCCACTCATGATTGCCTGGAATGTCAATTCGGAAAAAACCCATAGGATGGATCTTGGTGAGTACATGTTTCCAACTTGCATACTGATTGAATTCAGCAAGAAGTCTGACTTCTTTTGCATTCGGTGCATAAACAGTAAACTCGGTTGAAATCACAACACCTTGTTCATCCTTGATCAGATGAGCACCTAAAAATTCATGCAAATGTGAAGCGCGTCCCAGTAAAAATTCATTGACATCATGATCTGAAATGAGTCTCATACGTTTCTCCTATTTCTTGATTTGGATGATGTAGATTCCTGGTTGGTCGATGAAGATATGACCATCATCGATGAGGGCTTTTTGAGAAGGAAAAATCAATTTTCCTCCGTTTAGGGTCAATTTTTCAATACCTTGTTGATTCTTGATATAATGGTGCAAAATGTCTTTCTTGTTTTCAAGACGGTAAACGAGCAAGTTACCTTCTTTTTCAATCTTGACAGAATCATTGTAGGTCGTTTGTCTGTAGAGTGCAAAACGTTTTCTGATTTTCAGTAATCTCTTCAGTTGCAAGACAGCAGGTTCCTTGATGTTCCAATCAATCTGATTGATGGCATCCGGACTGTTGTATGAATTTTCAACACCTTTTTTTGTTCTGTAAAATTCTTGACCTGCATGAAAGAAGGGAACACCTTGTGCAATCGCAATCAAATGATTGGCGAGATCTTGGCAATACTTGAATTTGGAATCTTCAAATCCGCACGAGAGTAACATTTTATCATAATACGTCAGATTGTCATGACACTCCACATAGTTGATCGATTGGTTCGGTGATGAGAAAAGATGTGGAGACCCGATGAGTGCATCCATCGCACGATTTGACTGATGTCTGTTGCCCATGGTGTATCCGATACCCATGCCATGAAGTTCACCCTTCATGGTGTTTCTGAAAAAGTCATTGAAATGTGAAAATCCAGTAAACTGTCCCTGATTGGACATATTCGGTCTTTGCTTTGAAGGTACTTCTGTTGGCATGTTCCATCCTTCTCCGTACAGCATGATCGAAGGATGAATGGCTTTGAGCTTCTTTTCAATCTCAAGCATGAGGTCCATGTCTAGCAAACCCATCAAGTCAAATCTGAATCCATCGATTTGGAAGTGTTTTGTAAAATGGATGAGACTATCGATGATCAGCTTTTTGACCATGTAATTGCGTGTTTCGATATCGTTACCGCAATATGAAGCATCGGTCATTTTGTGTTGGCTGTTATGTCTGTAGAAATAACCCGGCACGATTTGATCGAATGGAAAAGTCTTGTGCTGATACAC
>DITG01000029.1 GCA_002422045.1 Acholeplasmataceae bacterium UBA6190 | reverse complement strand
TGCTCCTATAAGACATCATCTAAATCATAGATGGTGTTGATTTTCCCGGAAAATACCGTAATAAAACTGGGGTCTTGTGTGTATTGACGAATGATGGTAGGACGCGAATCATCAATTTCAGTCGTCTTCAAGATCGGTTTAATGGTGAACAAAGACTCTACGTATTCAATATCAATGTCTTCCTTCAAATATTTCTTAGCCAGATTGTACATCTTCGGCCAAGCACTGATTGGTTTACATGGGCAGGTGTTGCAGTTCAATACTTGCTTTGGTGTACATTCCGTACAACCCTTTTGACAATCAAAGGTAGGTAGTGCATCGTAAGAGGTCTTGTGTGGGGTGAAGGTGACTGAAGTCAAGGAATGCAATCCAGTTTTACCAAATGGCATCAATGAGAAAAATGGTCCATCCATGACCGTAATGCCCACGTCTTCAATGTTTTTTGTGACACGGCACAGTATGATTTCACAAAGTTCATACTTGATATTTAACTTATCAAATCCCAGCATATCCAATATCTGATTGGTACTCGCATAGGTCGCATTTAGTAAATAGGGGGTTGTGACGACATCGTCCAAAAGTTCCACATGATACAGCCTATTCTCATTTTTAAAATTTTGAATCCGTTGATTGAAACGTATTTCAAATTTTTCAAATTTCAAGCAACGTTCATATAGTTCTTCACCTATCAAGCGTGCATCAAAGGTGTATTCTACCGTATCGAAAACACCATCTGTGGTTCCAGGTGTGAAAAAGATTTTCTCAGGAATACGTTCGTTCGGAATCTTATTGTCAGTACAAAATTTTTCAAATTGCTCGCCGGATGTCCAAGAAAAATCCTTGGAGATCGCATATACTTTTCTGAAGTCCTGATTAATGGATTGGTCAAAATCATCCACGAAACGTTGGAAATAATCACGTGACTTCACTGCCGTTGAGCGACTCCTTGGATAGTGATACCCATTATGCACCCGCGCCTGATTAATGTAGGTTCCTCGCATGAAGTGTTTCTCATCGTATTCTATCACCAAAACGCTTAGACCCTTTTCTAAGCTCTTTTGAGCGGCATACAAGCCATAGATTCCAGCACCAATGATGATGCGGTCGTACTGTTTATTTTTCATGCAAGACTCCTGCTTCGATTCCCTTCATTTTGATGTATTCCACAACTTCAAACAAACTATTGAGGTCCAAGCCCGATTTCATTTCTATGGATACGTACTTTTCGTATCCAACCTGATCTAACTGCTTCAATAATTCCAAATGCAATTGCGCATGTTCCTTCTGGATTGGAACCAGATACGGCTCACTGATATGAACATGTTTAATCCATTTGATACTGTCATCATTAATGATAGCATGAATCGATTCGTTATTCTCGATGATGGTTCCCAAATCCAAGTTGATTCCGAAATTCGGGTGATCGATCAGCTTAACGTAAGATAAAGCATCCATTGACGAGTTCATGAAGTTTGTATTGTAAATGACAGGATTGGGTTCCAATGCGATATGAATACCGTATGCTTGAGCTTTGTTTGCAAGTTCTCTAAAGAAATGTTTGGAATTCTCAAACTCATCATTCGAATTCACATTACGGATGGCTGGAGAACCGAAAACTAGTGAGCGAACATTTAACTTATGCGCGAAAAGCAATCCCTTCTCAAGGATCGATAATACATTTTTCACATTCTCCTGTGACTCGAAAATTTGTAAATCCAACTTAAACAAGAGCGATTGCATGCTTGCGACTTCATCAAAGTAACGTGAATATCCACTCCACCATAGATCAAATTCCTCGGGAGTTGAATCATATCCCTTGCTCAATGTTCTCAATGGTGCAATTTCAATCGCAGAAAATCCAGAATCTTTGAGTTTCGGGTAGATGAATTCATCCCATTCTGCATGCCAAGCGATGTTTGATATTGAGAACTTCATTTGCGATAAGCCTCAACGAATCGCTTGATACGAATAAACATTTCCATCTTATTGTGCAAATAACCATTCGATCCACCCAAGATTTCTGCATGTTTTGTCTTTAAATCATAATACTGCTTTTTGCGATTTAAATGATTTTCAAATGTTTGATTTGATAAAAATGCATAAAGTTCATTGGCTTGAATGGGTTCTGTTACAAAATTGGCACATTGAATCTCATTTTCAATACACTGAGTAATATGCTTCCTAAGCTCACTCAAATCATAGAATTGAAAGATGTCTTCTGAATCTGTAAACATCAAACTTGAAATCCCATACTTTGACAAGCACTGGATGACTTCTGTTTCGTCTTTTTCATCCCATACATAGTTGATGCCTTGTTTAGGATATCTACTTTCGATGAACAAATAGTCATCTTCGCTAAGTCTTTCCTTCAACGAAGAGAAAAACGTTTCATTGAATAATGCGGGAACAGGATAAAGAATGTCGTGTACAAAATTCTTTTTGATGTTTTGACCAAAGAGTCCAGGTAAGCGAATGATTAGATGCTGCGGATAATGTTGCACAACCCATTCTTCCAAAAATAAGCGATTCAGTCCATACGGGTGGTGGTTAATTTTATCAATTACACTGTCTTCATCCACACTCACTGGGTTTGGATAGACATCAATGGTAGAGATCAAGACAAAGAGTTTGATATCTGACTTTGCAAGATGATCAATCAGTGTCTGGATATCTGCGAGGTCCTGCTCGGGTTGTTGATTCGCAACCCATTT
>DITG01000119.1 GCA_002422045.1 Acholeplasmataceae bacterium UBA6190 | reverse complement strand
AGATGACGTTCATTTTTCAAGTCATTGTAAATGATCGCGCCAATACCGACAGCTTTTGCCACCTTGTCATGATCTTTTAATCCAGGATTCTTAGAAATGATTGCTTCTTTCGCATCCGTGATGGCTTGAATGATGACATCTTCTAATCGCTTGAATTTCCCTGAACGTGTCGACATTTTCTTGCCGTCAATCAAGACGAGTCCAAAATTCACATGATTGATTTCAAAGTGATATCCCATCAGATTTGTGACAGCCTGAAGTTGCTTGAAATGGAGTTGTTGCTCGTTACCGACGACATATAAGATTTTATTCGTATGATAGGTCTTGTGTCTGTAAAGGATGGCTGCTAAGTCTCTGGTGATATAAAGTGTTGCGCCATCGGATTTCTTGATGAGTGCTGGAGGCAGTTGATCCCCTAAATCGACGATGGTTGCACCTTCATCAACTTTCAGTAAACCTTTGTCTTCCAATTCTTGAACCACGGCATCCATCTTGTCATTGTAAAATGATTCGCCATCATAGGAATCAAAGGATACGCCAAGGAGTTCATACATCTCCATGAATTCCTTCATGGATTCGTCCTTGAACCATTGCCACAGTCTTAAGTATTCAGGATTGCCTTGTTCAAGTGATCTGAAAACATCTCTGGCCTCTTGTTCCAACAAGGGATTGGTTTTTTCTTCTTCATGGAATCTGAGATATAGTTTTTGCAGTTCCATGATGGGATTGGCTTTGATTTCTGCATCATTTCCCCACAGTTTATAGGCAACAATCATTTTACCGAACTGGGTACCCCAGTCGCCAAGATGGTTGACACCGACCACTTCAAAACCACACTTCATGTAGATATTTCTGATGGCACTGCCAATCATGGTCGATCTCAGATGACCGACACCGAAACTTTTTGCGATATTGGGTGAAGAGTAATCCATCACGACAGTCGAGCCTTTTCCGTAAGTTAAGTCACCGAAATGGGAACCGTTGAGATGAACACTTGAAATGATTTGTTCGGAAAGTGATTTGCGAAATAGGTAGATATTCAGAAATCCTGCGATGAATTCGATGTTTTCAATGGAAAACTTACCGAGAAGAGCACTTTTGAACTTATCATAGACTGCAACAGGCGATGTGCCCCACAGTTTTGCAAATGGAAAAAGCGGAATGGCCAAATCGGCATTCCCTTTTTTGGGTTCTTCAACAACAACCCCACTCAAGCTGAATTCAGTTTCGATAAGACTTTTGATTTCTGATTTGATGGATTCAATCATATGGACATCCTTTGATGAAAAAAAGCACGATGTGCTTTTTTAACTGTTAACAGTGGTTAATGCACCTTCGAAGAATTCGCGAACGGTACGGTTGATTTGGACGGAATCCGCATTTTCAGGGTACTGATATGCTGCAATGATGACTCCATTTTGGAAGACAATCAGTTGAGGTGTCGAAACACCAATGGCTGGGAAATCTGCAGTCAGATCGGTCGCACCTTTGGTATCGATGGTTGGATTGATGTAGTATATCCGGTTGACCACTTCACTAAAGCCAGTGGAATTGAAATATCTTTGGATAGGACCAACGGTAGCTTGGCATGCTGGGCATGTCTGGAAGCCAAGGTAGAGAACAACCACTTCTTCTTTTTCAACGACTTTCTTGAAACCATCTTTGAATAGTGATCCATTGTAAGTGACCTGATAGAAAGGATGATCTTCTGTAAAATATTCGGATGTGACATAAGGATCATATGCCTTATAAATGGTTTCGGAATTGGATGGTTGAGAAACAATCACCAAAACAAACACTGAAATGACGCTCAAGATGATTGCTATTAAAGTGATTGGATGAATCTTAGGTTCGACCTTATTGTATTTATCGATTTTTACTTTTTTCTGTACACTTCTTGCCATGGGTAAGCCTCCTCGATTGACTGTAAGTCATTATAGCATAATTCAAACTCATTATCAATGATAAAAAGCCTGAAATCCATCTTTGAGAAAATTTCACAAAAACTTAATCTTTGAAGACATTTTGATAGATGGCATCGACATGCTTCAAGTAGGTTTCCGGATTGAAGATGACATCCAGTTCGGATGCCTTGAGATAGGGTTTGAGTTGATCTTCTCCAAGCAAGAACTCTCTAAATGATGATCTGGTCTTCAGTGCACTCATCGCAAGACTTTGAATGATGTCATAGGCAGTGCTACGGTCAAGTCCGTTTTGTATCACATGATTCATTACGCCTTGTGCAAAGACAACACCTTGTGTATAACCGATATTTCTATCCATCTGGATGGTATCGACTTCAAGTTGTTTCAACGTATCCTGATAGCGATTGAGCATATAGTCAATCAATGTCGTACCATCGCTTAAAATGATCCGTTCAGCGGACGAATGAGAAATATCTCGTTCATGCCAAAGCGGGATGTTTTCAAATGCGGTGAGCGCATACCCTCTGAGCACTCTTGAAAGTCCTGTAATATTTTCAGATGAAATCGGATTTTTCTTATGCGGCATCGCTGAAGAACCCTTTTGATTCGGATTAAAGTATTCTCTCACTTCACCGACTTCTGTTCTGGACAGATGTCTGATCTCAACGGCAATCTTTTCAAGTTCAGATCCGATCAAAGCAATCTGCAACATATATTTTGCGTGTCTGTCTCTTTGTAATGTTTGAGTTGCAATCATCGATTCTTTGAGTCCGAGATATTTTGCTGCAATCTTTTGAATATCGGGATGACTGCCGGCATAGGTACCGACCGCACCTGACATCTTAATCAGTGATACTTCGTCTGCAGCCTCAATGAATCCTTTTTTGAGTCGTTTCAAATCTTCATACCATAGCGCGAATTTGAGTCCAAATGAGGTGACTTCGGCATGAATCCCATGGGTTCTACCGATGCATGGCGTTTTTTTGTAACGCTCACTCAAACTTTTGATGACACCCATGAACTGATCCAAATCTTCAAGGATGATTTGACTTGCTTCTTTTAAGATCAAGGATTGCGCGGTATCGACGACATCGGTCGATGTCAGTGCGTAGTGAAACCACTTTTTCTCATCAGAAAGCGATAATGCGACCGCTTTTGTGAACGCGATCACGTCATGTTTGACTTCTCTTTCAATCTTTTCAATATCTGAGATCTGATAGGTTGCCTTGGATAACTTTTCATAGACATCCATGGAGATGAGTCCTTTTTTCATCCATGCATAGCTGGCTGCAAGTTCGACTTGCAGGAACGTATCATATTTTTTCTGATCACTCCATAAATCTTTCATCACTTGTCGTTCATATCGTTTGATCATCTTTTTAGTCCTCGAAAAGTGGCTGGACCATGATGGTTTGATCTCGGTCAGGTCCGACACTGAATATGCCTAGGGGAACACCTACCAGCTCACACAACTTTTCTAAATACCGTTTTGCATGAATGGGCAGTTCATCATAAGATTTCACCTGTGTGATATCTTCTGTCCATCCTGGCATCGTGATGTAATTAGGAGTGCACGCCATGAAATCTTCAATGTCTGCAGGAATCCGGTCGATGGTCTCACCATTGAACTGATAAGATGTCGCAATCTTCAGTTCGGGAATACCTGTCAAGACATCCAAAAGGGTGACCGCAAGATATGATAATCCAGAAACCCGTTTGGTATGTTTCAAGACCACAGTATCCAACCACCCGATTCTTCTCGGTCTGCCTGTCGT
>DITG01000123.1 GCA_002422045.1 Acholeplasmataceae bacterium UBA6190 | reverse complement strand
ACTGTATTCGATGCCTGAAGCGATGCTCATCGAATGGCTATCACTGCATCAAGCATCCGAAGGTATCGAACTTGTGCGTTTTAATCAAGACGAAACCATCACCACGCACATGATCAATACCGTGTTCGAGGAAAATTAATCATGACAGAAATCAGGAACACATCGAAAAACAAAAGAGATGTTTTGTTACTCGTGGTCCTTTTTCTCTTGGTAGCAGGCGTCTATTTTGCATTCCAGTTGTTTGTTTTTTCTGGAGACCAGCAAGTCGCAAACATCTATTATGGATCATCACCAGATCCGATTGTCACGATTGATTTTGTCAATTTTGAAGTCAAGAAGAACTATAATCAAATCGTTCCGGAAGGTTACGGCAATTTTCCAATCATCGATTTGGACAATCAGACCGTCACACTTTTAGGTGATTATACCGTGGGTGGTGTTCGTCAGATTGTTGTCATCCGGTATACATTTGCTACCGGTGAACACCGTGGCAGTGTTGAAATCATCGAAGAACAAAGCCCCAATAATATCTGTAGCCGGGAAGGAGTTTCCACAGGCAAACCACTGATCTGTCTGCCGAACCGTATTCGTGTCGAATTCGGAACCAATGACAGCGAAGACTTTGTCGTCTAGCTCATGAAGAAAACACGTAAAATGACGCTACTGGCCAATTTTCTGGCCATTGCGATTGTCTTGAACATCATTGAATCCCAGATTCCAGTCATTCCTGTGCCTGGCGCTAAACTCGGTATCGCAAACGTCGTCACATTGATCGTTCTTTACGTCTATTCGTTCAAAGATAGTGCATCCTTGATGCTGCTTCGAGTGCTTCTGGTTTCGATGCTCACAGGCAAATTGCTTTCTCCGATTTTCGTGATGAGTCTTTCAGGTGGTGTTGCAGCAACCCTTGCGATGGGTTTCTTCAAGAAAACCAATTTCTTTGGTGTACTCGGTGTTAGCGTGATCGGATCCGTGTTTCACTGTATCGGTCAAATCATCGGTGGTATCTTTGTCATTGGTAGCACCGCAGTGGTGTTTTATCTCCCTATCATGCTATTTTTGAGTATTCCGGCAGGTGCACTCACAGGGATCATCGCACAGCGGTTTCTCATCATCTGGCAGACTTGGCATAACGAAGTCGAAAGTTGATTCTTCATTTTTCAATCGATTGGGCTTGATTAACCCGATTTGTAATGATATAATCATTGTGCAAAACTTACTATGACTCTTGTCATGGCGGAAGGAGAAAAAGAAATGAAACCAGGCATTCACCCAAAATACAGCGTACAGAAGATCAAGTGCTCCACTTGCGGTCACGAATATGAAGTTGGAACGACTTCTCAGAATTTCCGCATCGACACCTGTGCTAACTGCCATCCATTCTACACAGGACAGCAGACGTTTATCCAGGCTGCCGGACGCGTTGAAAAGTTCAACAAACGTTACGGTCTGAACGAGAAGAAGTAATTGACAAAATACGTGATCTCACATCACGTTTTTTATTAAAAATGAGTAGATGAAGGAGTCTCTGACATGTATCATACCTATAAAAACGGATTCATCGAAGTCGTATGCGGACCGATGTTCGCAGGCAAAACCGAAGAATTGATCAGACGCATCAAGCGACTGGAATATGCGAAACAGAATGTCTTAGTCTTCAAACCGAAGATTGACACACGCTACGCAATAGGCGAAATCGTGTCGCACAATCTATCGAAAAAACCATCGATCATCATTGAAAAAAGCGTTGAAATCTTGAGCTTTATCAAACCTGAAACCGATGCAGTCGTGATTGACGAAGTTCAGTTTTTCGATTCAGAAATCATCGGAGTCGCCGAAGAACTTGCAGACAAAGGCATTCGTGTCATCGTCGGCGGACTCGACAGTGATTTCAGAGGAGAACCTTTCGGACCGATGCCCGAACTGCTCGCCAGAGCTGAGTTTGTCACGAAACTCACAGCAATCTGCGTCAAAAGCGGTTTGCCAGCAACCCGCACGCAGCGGATCATCAATGGCAAGCCGGCGCATTACAACGATCCTATCATATTGGTAGGCGCCAATGAATCTTATGAGCCAAGATCGAGACATTATCATGAAGTCCCAGGAAAACCAACAACCAAACGTTAAATTCATGGTTGCTGCACTCCATGAAGCAAAGAAAGCCTTGATGAAAGACGAAGTGCCTGTCGGTGCGGTTGTCGTCCATGAGGGTAAAATCATTGCGAGAGCGCATAACTTGAGAGAACAAAAACAATCATTTCATGCACACGCCGAATTTCTTGCCATGCTCAAGGCAAGTCAGAAAATCGGGAGTTGGAGACTTGAAGATTGTGATGTGTATGTGACACTGGAGCCTTGCCCGATGTGTGCAGGTGCCATGATTCAAGCCAGAGTCAAAAATCTTTATTATGCAACCAAAGATACGAAAGCTGGCGGTGTTGACAGTGTCGTCAAATTGCTAGACATTCCCTTCAATCACCAGATTCATGTCGAATCCGGAATGATGGAACAAGAAAGCAAATCACTGATTCAGTCGTTTTTCAAGAAACTCAGAGAAAAAAAATGAATTCCCCATCCGGCATCATCATTCAATCGTCACTTGTGAACCTGGTCAGGTCTTGACTGAAGCAGCCATAAGCAGGTCTACGATGTGGATGATGATGCCAGATGGGGATTTTTGATGGATGAAAACGCTATAAGCGTCATGATTGAAACCAGATGATGTTATAATGAAAATAATGGAGGAATGACCTATGAAACTGAATCCCAAAATTTATGCACAGTTGACTCAAGAGCCCTTTGATACTCAAGAAATCAACGGGAAGATTGTCGAATTTCACTATTTAAATGATACACCTTACCTGTTTCAATTCGCATCCAAGGGCAGATTTGCCATCTGGACTTCCGATGGCAACAACTTCAAGGTGCTGGTTGAAAAGCGTTATTATGAACTGCTATCTGACTTCTATCTCCCTGAAGTCAATACGATTTGGCTGAACTTTTTATCTAAAGTCGGCGCATTAAGCAAGAAAATGAACAATTGGTTCATGATTCCTTCCCTGGTGTTATATGTTGTTGTCGCAGGTTTAGCCACTTGGCTGTTTCCTGACTATACGATGGAAATCCTGATTGGTATGGTGGTTTTGGTCATCATCGGTAACATTTTCCAAGGACGCTTTTTGAATCAGAAAGTCGCGCAGGAAAATAAAAACACACAAGATGAAATCCGTGACTATCTGGGTGTCGAACGTTTCAACAAGCTTGTCGATAACCAAGCCGTTCATTACCAAGAATATTTCAAATTTGAAGAAGAACCTGTCCAAGAAACAGTAGAAATCACAGAGAAAAAGGAAGAAGAAACCAATGGAACAAAGAGCAATTAACGCCATCCGCATGTTGGGTGTCGACGCAGTCAACAAAGCCAATAGCGGACACCCAGGGATTGTCTTAGGATCAGCACCGATGGCGTATCAGTTATTCACAGAACACTTAAACATTGATGTCAAAAATCCAAAATGGTTCAATCGTGACCGTTTCATCTTGTCAGCAGGACACGGATCGATGTTGCTTTATGCCATCAATCATCTGTCAGGCTATAAGATTTCAATGGAGGATCTCAAGAATTTCCGTCAAGTTGGTAACACTCCTGGTCATCCAGAATATGGTCATACCGAAGGCGTTGAAACGACATCCGGTCCTCTTGGACAAGGGATTTCCAATGCTGTTGGCATGGCGATTGCCGAAACGCATCTGGCAGCACGCTTCAACAAACCCAATTTTGATTTAATTGATCACTATACGTATGTCATTTGCGGTGACGGTGACTTACAAGAAGGCGTTGCCTTGGAATCTATCAGCTTGGCAGGACATCTCGGATTGGGCAAACTCATTGTCCTCTTTGATTCCAATGACATTCAACTCGATGGCAAAGTCAATCTTGCCTATAGCGAACAACATAAGAACAAGTTTGAAGCCATGGGTTGGCAATATATCCGTGTCGAAGATGGCAACAATCTTGAACATATTCACAAGGCAATTGCCAAAGCGAAGAAATCAACCGATAAACCAACCTTGATTGAAGTCAAGACGATCATTGGATTTGGCACAAGCGTTGCAGGAACCAGCAAAGTGCATGGTGCACCTGTGGGTGCTGAAGAAGCGTTGGTCTTAAGAAAAAACTTAAACTGGACCTATGATCCCTTTGTCATTCCTCAAGATATTTATGAGCATTACAGAAAGAAAGTCGCACTCCGTGGACAACGTGTTCACCGGAGATGGAAAGCGCTCGTTGAAGCTTACAAAGTAGCATATCCTAAAGAGTATGCCCTATTCGAATCCTTTGTTGCAGACCGGATTTCTGTTAAACTCGAAGATTTCCAAACAGATGTTGCAGGAGCCAAGGAAGCGACCCGTAACATCAGCGGTAAAGTCCTTGCCAGACTTTCAAGCCAACACTTGAATCTGATCGGAGGATCTGCGGATCTGACTGCATCCACGAAAGCCAAGGGTGCTGACGGTCATTATGCCAAAGAAAATCGTTTGGCCAGAAACTTGAATTTCGGTGTCAGAGAACATGCCATGGGCGCGATTGTCAACGGTATGGTCTTGCATGGTGGTCTTCGTGTGTTTGGTGGTGCGTTCTTTGTCTTCTCAGACTACATGAAACCATCGATCAGACTGGCAGCCATCATGAACATTCCTTCCATTTTCGTTTTCTCGCATGACTCGATCGCAGTCGGTGAAGACGGACCCACCCATCAACCGATTGAACAACTCGCCGGACTCAGAGCGATTCCCAACTTAAATGTCATTCGTCCTGCAGATGCCAATGAAACACTAGCAGCATGGAAGATTGCGATGGAATCCATTGCAACCCCAACCGCCATCATTTTGACAAGACAAAATGTTAATAACTATCCAACCACATCTTATGAAGGCACAATCAAAGGCGCTTATGTCGTATCCAAAGAACAAACGACGCTTGATGGTATCTTGCTTGCTTCAGGATCGGAAGTTGATCTCGCCATCCAGACGCAGAAACTGCTTTTCGCACGAGGTATTGACGTACGTGTTGTGAGCATGCCTTCCCACCACTTATTTGAAAAACAAACGGTCAAATACCAGAAGTCAGTCTTGCCAAAGCGTGCGAAAGTACTTGCGATTGAAATGGCAAGCAGCCAATCTTGGTATAAATATACTCAACACGTGTATGGTATCGACACCTTTGGCGTGAGTGCTCCCGCTGAAGTCGCATTAGAACTTTACGGCTTCTCCAAAGAAAAGATTGCAGAATATTTCTTGAAGAAAGTCCTATAAAAAAAGAAAGTGATCACATGATCTATGACGGTATCGTCGTTGGCGGAGGACACGCAGGCATCGAAGCTGCACTCGCCATGGCGCGCATGAACAAGAAAACCATTTTAGTCACAGGCAACCTGAACAAGGTTGCTTCTTTGCCTTGCAACCCCTCCATCGGAGGTCCTGCGAAGGGTATTGTTGTCCGTGAAATCGATGCACTGGGTGGCCAGATGGCCAAAAGTGCGGATCAGGGACAAATCCAGATGAAGATGCTCAATGCATCCAAAGGACCTGCAGTGCGTGCTTTACGCTCTCAAATCGATAAACTCGAATATCCGAAAATTATGCTCAAGGTGCTCCAATCGACGCCGAATCTGGACTTNNCAGAGAAATCCTAGGAAAAACCGTGATTTTGACGACAGGTACTTATCTATCGTCCAATCTCTTGATTGGCCATGAAAAAACCATGGGCGGTCCGCACGGCGAACCCACCACCTATGGCATTTCCAAACAACTGAAAGCACTCGGTTTTGATGTCGTCAGACTGAAGACCGGAACACCACCCAGAGTTGCGAAAGACTCTGTGGATTTCTCCAAAATGGCAATCCAGCCAGGGGATACAGAACCGTATACCTTCAGTTTTGATGAAATCTATTACCACAACAATCCTCAAGAACCTTGTTATCTGACCCATACATCCAATTTTACCCATGACATCATTCATCTGAATTTGAATGAATCTGCCATGTATGGTGGTATTGTCGAAGGGGTCGGACCGCGTTATTGTCCTTCCATCGAAGACAAGGTGGTCAGATTCTTTGACAAGAGTCGTCACCAGATTTTCATAGAACCGGAAAGCATGTCTTTGGATGAACTTTATGTCCAAGGTTTTTCCACATCGATGCCGCGTCACGTCCAAGAACAGATGATCAGAACCATTCCTGGACTTGAGAATGTCAGAATCATCAGATACGCTTATGCGATCGAATATGATGCCATCAACCCCATCCAACTCTATCCTTCGCTTGAAACCAAAAAAATCAAGCATCTCTACTGTGCAGGTCAGATCAATGGCACATCAGGCTACGAAGAAGCGGCAGGTCAAGGTCTCATGGCTGGCATCAATGCAGCCCTTTCGATCTCTGGCAAAGAGCCTTTGATCTTGCATCGTCATGAAGCCTATATTGGCGTTTTGATTGATGATTTGGTCACGAAAGGCACATTGGAACCCTACAGATTATTGACATCCAGAGCAGAACATAGATTACTGCTCCGTCATGATAACGCTGATCTGAGATTAAGAGATTACGGATACAAGATTGGTTTGGTTGATGAGATGACCTATCAGAAATATCTGGAAAAGAAACAGGCATATGAAGACTTGATTGTACGCGTTGAATCTTTCAAAGTGATGCCAAACAAGGAAAACAACCTCTATCTGCAATCCAGAGGATCGGCTGTCATCTATGAAGCCATCTCGCTTGCTGAGCTCTTAAAACGGCCAGAAATGAATAAAAGAGATGTCAGACATTTCATCGGTCATCCTTATTCCGATGATGCCCTAGAACAACTCGAAATCAAGATCAAATATGAAGGCTATATCCAAAAAGCGATGAGAGAAGCTGAAAAAATGCTACGCTTGGAAGATAAGGTCATTCCTGAAAAAATCAATTATAATCTGGTGAGAAACATCTCCTCAGAAAGCAGAGAAAAACTCAATAAGATCAGACCTCAGACCCTTGGACAAGCATCGAGAATTTCCGGTGTGAATCCTGCGGATATTTCCGTGCTCATGGTGTATCTGGAATCAGGAAGTGTCCAACATGACGTTTAAAGAAGATGTCAAACAAGCCATTGGTATCGAGTTATCGGAGTCTCAGGAAAAACAGTTCGAGCAATATGCTTTATTTTTGGTAGAATATAATCGAATCACCAACCTCACAAGAATTGTTGAAACCGAAGAGATTTATTATAAGCATTTCTATGATTCACTACTCATTGCAGCGTCAGTCGATATGAAATCGATCAAGTCGATCTGCGATATGGGATCAGGTGCCGGATTTCCAAGCATTCCCTTAAAAATTGTTTTTCCCCATCTGTCGGTGACCATCATCGACAGTCTGAATAAGCGCATCACGTTTTTGAAACAGTTATCTGAAAAGATCCGGTTAGATAAAATGTCGATCGTCCATGATCGTGTGGAGTTATTTGCTCTCAAGCATCAGGCATCCTATGATCTGGTGACAGCCAGAGCACTCGGAGACATGTCCATGATTGCTGAAATGGGACTGCCCATGACAAAAGTCGGTGGCTGGTTTCTGGGATTAAAAAGTACAAACTATGAAATCGAACTCGAGCAGGCCAGATATGGGATTCACAGGCTTGGCGGAGAGATCAAATTCATCTTTCATCAGGATCTGCCTTATGATTTCGGTCACCGGGTGATCATTGGTATTACCAAAGAAAAACACATTGAGGGATACCCGAGAACATTTGCTCAAATGAACAAGAAACCCTTGTAATATGGTCAAAGAAGGAGCATGTATGGGAAAAATCATCGCCGTATCGAATCAAAAAGGTGGCGTTGGAAAGACGACAACCTCTGTCAATCTGGCTGCTGCACTCGCCGAACATAACAAGCGTGTCTTGCTTGTGGATTTTGATCCTCAAGCCTCGACAACAACGAGTTTGGGCATCAATCGCAGCATGCTTTACTCCACCATTTTTGATGTTTTGTTAGGCGATAAGACCATCCAGGAAACGGTCATCAAGTTACCGGAGATTGGGGTGGATGTGATTCCCGCAACGATTGAACTGGCGCATCTTGAAGTGAGACTTGACCATGATGACAGAGAATATGTCTTAAGTCACAGGTTAGCGGAAATTTCACCGGATTATGACTATGTCATCATTGACTGTCCGCCTTCCTTGGGTCTACTCACCTTAAGCGCTCTTTATGCATCGAATTCCGTGCTCATCCCCGTCCAGTGCCAGTTTCTGGCCATCGACGGACTGACTCAGCTCCTCAATACCATCCGCATTGTCCAGAAAAAAATGAAGGTCAATAACCGGTCACTAGAAATCGAAGGCGTACTCCTGACGATGTTGGACAAACGTACCAAAGCAGGATGGGAAATCGTTCATGAAATCAAGGATTATTTCAAGGATGGTGTCTTTGATACCATCATCACCAGCAATGTGGCTGCACAAGTCGCACCGACCTACGGACTTCCTGTCTTAGCATTCGCACCGAAGTCACCAGCAGCCAAACTCTACAAATCACTCGCAAAGGAGATTGTGGCCAACAATGAAGGAAGATAAGAAACCGAGATCATTTTCAGATCTCTTGGCAGAACATCATATCGATGAAGTGCTGGAAGGCGAAGTCATCGAAGAAATTCTCTTAACCGACATCAAACCGAACCCCTTTCAACCCAGACGGATCTTCGATGAGGAAAAAATCAACGAGCTCGCGCAATCTATCAAAGAACATGGTGTTTTCCAGCCGATCATCTTAAAGAAAGTCAAACAGGGATACATCATCGTCTCCGGTGAACGACGCTTTAGAGCGGCAACCAAAGTCGGACTCAAAACGATTCCTTCCATCATCAGAGCCTATGAAGAATCGAAGGTTGCTGAAATCGCGCTGGCTGAAAACCTGCAACGTGAAAACTTAACACCGATCGAAGAAGCGGAAGCGTATCGCGTCGTGATGAACAACCTGCATCTGACACAAGCGGAACTCGCCCAAAAAATCGGGAAAAGCAGATCTCATGTCACCAACACCTTAGGTCTCTTAAGTCTCCCCGATGAAGTCCAAAAAATGCTCCTCACCTCACAGATCAGTATGGGTCATGCCAGAGCATTAAGCAAGCTTGAAAACGAGAAAAAGATCATCAAACTCGCCCATCTCATCATCGAAAAACAACTATCTGTCCGTCAGATCGAAGAACTCACGATGATCGAAGAAAAGACCAATAAGATCAAAAGAGAACGCACCACACAATATCTGGATGCCGAACAAAAACTATCTCAAACATTCGGATCTAAAATCAGAATCGATGACAAGAAAATTGTCATCTACGTCTCCGATGACAATAGAGCCAAAACGATTGAAAGGCTACTCAAACCATGAGATACAATCTCGGGGACAAAGTTGTCACCAAAAAACCACATGTTTGCGGATCTTTCGAATGGGAGATTTTGCGTACCGGTGCGGAGATCAAAGCCAAGTGCACCAAGTGTGGCAGAGAGATCATCATGTTCAAAGCGGATTTCGATAAAAAAATCAAATCCATCAAAGAAATGACGGCTTTACAAGGCTCAAAACAGATTTAAATCTCATACACGACCGTGCGCATGCGTTGCGCACGGTTCTTTATTTTCAAAAAGCCCTCATTACTACGTAACGAAAACCATGAAAACAACTTTTTATGGTGAAAGTTGTTGCAATTTTTGAATTGATACGATAGAATATAAAAGCAAGCCC
>DITG01000084.1 GCA_002422045.1 Acholeplasmataceae bacterium UBA6190 | reverse complement strand
CATATGATATCATCGTTTTAGGCGGTGGACCAGGCGGTTATGTGGCAGCCATCAAGGCGGCACAACTCGGCGCCAAAGTCTTACTGATTGAAAAAGAAGTTGTTGGAGGCATCTGTTTGAATCATGGATGTATTCCGACCAAAGCATTACTGAAGAATGCGAAAGTCTATAAGACCATCTTGCATGCCGCTGAATACGGCATCTCACTCGGTGGAGAAGTTTCTTTCGATTGGTCACTCATGCTGAAAAGAAAAGATTCAGTCGTGAAACGATTGACCACAGGTGTTGCTGGACTACTCAAGAAAAATGGTGTTGAAGTCATCAACGGATTCGGCAAAGTCTTGTCAAAAAACAAGGTCGAAGTCAATGGTGAAACCTATGAGACCAAAAACCTGATCATTGCTACTGGTGCATCTCCAATCATTCCACCGATTCCTGGACTCAAAGAAACTTATGAACAGAAGATTGCTGTCACATCCAGAGAACTCTTGCAGATCAAGGATGCTCCTAAACGTCTTGTGATCATTGGTGGCGGTGTCATTGGATGTGAGTTTGCAACCATTTTCTCATCACTCGGCTCAGAAGTTACCATTATTGAAAAACTGGATGGCATCTTACCGATGATGGATGATGACATCAGAACTGCTTATCAGAAATTGCTTAAACGTGACGGTATTGAAATATTTGTCAATGCCGAAGTCAAAAGTGTTCAAGGACATCAAGTTACTTACTCACTTGAAGGCAAAGAAACCACGATTGAAGCTGACACTGTGCTAGTTTCCGTAGGTATGCGTCCAAACACTCAAGGATTCGAAGCCTTGAATTTAAAGATGGAACGTGGTGCAGTCGTCACCGATGAACACTTGAAGACTTGTGTCGATGGCGTTTATGCAATTGGCGATGTCAATGGCAAGTATATGCTTGCACATGTTGCATCCGCTGAAGGTCTTGTTGCTGCTGAATACATCATGGGCAATAAGAAAGCACATCTTGACTATGCCAAAGTACCGAATGCAGTCTATGGCTCTCCAGAAATCGCAACCGTTGGTATGACTGAAAAAGAAGTGAAGGCGAAGGGCTTGAAGTACAAAGTTTCAACATTCCCTCTGGCAGCAAGCGGTAAAGCGTTAGCTGATAACGAAAAAGACGGATTCATCAAGCTCATTGTCAGTGAACAGTATAAAGAAATACTGGGTGCACACATCTTGTCATACAACGCATCCGATCTGATTGCTGAAATCGGTGTCGTGCTTGAACTCGAAGGTACCGCACATGAAATCGCGCATACCATTCACCCACATCCGACATTATCTGAAATTGTCATGGAAGCAGCACATGGTGCTGTTGACAAACCTATACATATGTAATTCAACCAAGGGAAGCGAAAGCTTCTCTTTTTTTCTTTCTTCTTCACAAGTCTTTTCAAAAGGATTATAATATGTTCAAAGAAGGTGTTGTGGATGAAAAACTGGATTTTGGGTATCATACTGATTGCAATGACAGTTTTTAGTTTTGTGATAGAACCTGTTCAAGATTCACTCGATCTGATTGCAGGAGCAACCAGTGAAACCTATCAGACAGAAATTGATGTCATCGCAGGAGCATCCGAGCCTGGAGAAGGATCGGAACCTTCTGAAGATTCAGAGCCATCAGAAGCGACAGGAGCAATAGCAAATGACCATCACACTCGTTAGCATCCTGTTGATAGTGATATTCAGTTTTTTGTTTTTCAAATCCATTCGAAAATGGAATACATGGCTTTATTTGGGTTCAGCCATCTTGAGCATCGTTTCCTTTACTCAAGAAACAACGATTATCAACATGGGATATCTCGGATTATCTTTTTTCATAGTTGTCATGTTTGTAACACTACTGGACAAGAGTGAAATCAAAAAGCGTTTGATGGGCGTTCGAGCAGAACTTGCGGTGATAGGTTCAATATTTGCACTCACCCATGGACTCAAATTCATTGTTTTTTCAATTGATTTCAGTTTCTTTTGGGAAGCGCCACTCTATTTTTATATCGGAATCGCAAGTGTTGTTGTGATGTTGCCGCTTTTCATCACGTCATTCATGATCATCAGAAAGAAGATCAAAGGTAAAACATGGAAAAAATTACATCAGTTGTCCTATGTCTTTTATGTTTTGGTCGGATGTCATTTAATACTCATTCAAAATAGTCGCTTAGCGTTTTATGGTGTCATTTTTGGTGGATATGGAGTGATGAAGTGTTTGGATCTCTACAAAAAACACACTCAGGCACAACCCAAAAATACAAAATTGACGCATGCCAACTAGGAATAGTTCATAAAGATAGACACACAACAACCATTAATAGACGAACGGACAGCCCTTGTGGACGGTCCGTTCTTTTTCAACGAAGATACAGATATTTGACTGAATTGGGGAATGTAAGCGTTGACATTGCCATCTTTTAGATGGTATAATATTAATTGTAGACAGTGTCCGATATAATAGACGGATAGAGGTATTCATGAAGCGCTTGATTAATTTGACCTTAGCCATCATGGCAGTGATGTACCTGACGGGATGTATGTCTCAAGTGATAACTGAATCAGACACTCCAGATGAAAAGACACCGGAGCTTCCCATTGAGACTGACATTCATCATGCAATCCTTGAGAATCCCTTCGGTTTTTCATCTCTAATCATCACCGATCGCAGTCTATTGACAAATGAAATCATCCAAGTATCCAGTGCAGTAGAGCTGCTCCAAGCACTGATGAATACTGACATCCAGATCATTGAAATTGTCGAAGATCTCGAACTAGGTTCAAAAACAGTTGAAAAGGCATTGATCGAACAAGGTCTTTCACTCGTTCAATTTCGATCTGTTTATCGCCCACACAGCCACCAGCCACTGCTTCATCCAATTTTGATGGAAAGTGGCGTAGGGAGTTTGAGAATCGTTGGTAGAAACGGTTTGATGATTTATTCGAAACAGGGTATGACGTTGAAGCATGTCTCTATTTCAATTGACGGATCATCCGATATTGTAATCAGAAATCTTCATCTTTCTGAACTCTGGGAATGGGATGAGTTGGATCGAGGTCAGTTCAAAAGAAATGATTGGGATTATATCAACATTGAAAAATCGAATGGAGTCTGGATTGATCACATCACATTTGATCAAGCTTATGATGGCATTATTGATGTGAAAGACTATGTTTCTAACATCACACTGTCTTGGTCAAAACTGGATTTCACCGTGAATGCATTTGTGATTGCTCAAATTGAAGCTCTTGAACATAGTAGACATCTCTATCCTTACTATGATGAACTCAGAATTTCAGGTATGGAGATGGAAGATGTCATCACATATGCATCTTTCCAAAAAAAGGGTTTTAATCTTGGCAATACCACGAATGGTGAAGGATTTGAATCCATCACCATGACATTTCATCATTTAGAAATCTTGAACTTGATGGATCGCATGCCACGGATCAGAAAAGGCGATGCTCATCTCTATCACATCATCTTGAATAATACCGACATTCAACAATTGAGATTGAAATTCCCTAGTCTTTCATTGATCAATCAAGGCATCGTTTCCACAGAAGGTGGCAATGTCATGATGGAACACAGCATTTTCAAACATGTCACTACACCCATCAAAAATCATCAAGACAGTGATCCGGATATCCAATACACTGGTGCATATCAAGTGATCAATAGCGAACTGATCACATCGACTCGGACATATTTTGGTTCATCAACCGATCTAAATTCCTTGTGGTTTCATACAAACAGCCATCCAACAATACCCTTTGCATGGAGAAATCACAATACATTACCGTATGAATACCATTTGATTGATGTTTATTATTTAGCAGAAAGGTTTCAACAGTACCCAACTGGGCATCAAACCATCCCATCGTTTCAATGGACATTTATCCAGTAAAATACATGAAGGAGCATCATATGAAGAAAATTCTCATCATCTTCACCATTCTAATCACCATACTGACCCTTTCGGCCTGTGGAAACACAAGCAATCAGGATTCAACCATCACATTTGCCTGGTGGGGTACATCAGATCGAAACATCGCTACTTATCGGGCGATTGATTTGTTTGAAACCAAATACCCTCAGTACAAGGTAGAAGGCGAACAGTCTCCTTGGAATGGGTATCAACAAACCTTGAATAACAGACTCAATCGAGGCACAGAAGCCGATGTGTTTCAAGTGAACTACAACTGGATATATTCGATGTATGGAGAAGATTTCTTTCTTGATCTCAATGAACTTGATCTTGATTTCTCCAAGTATCCAGCAAGTGAGCATACACCACTTTCCATCAACGGTAAAATCTTAGGCCTATCAGTATCTGAAACTGGCTATGTTTTCTATTTGAACAAGAGTGTTTATGAAGCGGCTGGTATTTCGATACTTCCCAGAACTTGGGATGAACTGATGACTGCTGGTGAAATCATCAGTTCGGTCACCCCAGGCAAATATGCTCTTGGCAGACTCGATCCTCAGCAAGCAGCAATCCTCATGTTCACTTATCTTTCTCAATTGACCGGTAAAAATGTCATCAATTCAAACGATCAACTGGGATTTACACAAGCAGAACTGATTGAAGGGTTTAACTTCCTCTCCGATTTGAGAAGCACAGGTGTCCTGATTTCTTCCAATGCGATTGACACACACAATGACGGACCCACCAATCCCAACTGGACTTCTCAGAAATATGGAGGAGTGCTTCAATGGAATACAGCGATTTCAGAATATCAGAATACATTGCCCAATCAGGGCTCATCTCTAGAAATGGCAGGCATGTTTCAACAGACATTGGGCGAACAAAAAGGCATGTATAAGAAAGTTTCGATGGCTTATGCGGTGTCCAAGCGTGTTGTCGAGTCCGATGCCAAGCGTGAAGCTGTCAAAACATTCATCGAATTCATGACCACAGATCCTGAAGCCGTTGAAATTCTAGGCGTTGACCGTGGTGTCTCCAATCACAGTGAGACTCAATCCATTCTCGCATCTTCAACAGCCTTTGATTTCACACAGACACTCGAGTGGAAGGGACATGAAGTGGTTCAAACGCTTTTCAATGCACAACAATCCAGTGGTGTTGATTTATACATCCACCCATATTATGAACACAGTAGCTTCAGAGCCATCTATGAATCACCCATTGAAAGTTTCTTACTGAATACCATCAATGCCAATGAAGCTGCACAACGTATCATCAACAGATTCAATACCGAACTTGCAAGAATCATGAAAGGATAAATCATGGTAGGTGAAAAGAAATGGGTACCCTATGCACTGTTAGTGCCATGGATCATCGGGTTCCTGCTGTTTAAACTCTATCCGTTCATCAGTTCGTTTGTGATGAGCCTATTCGTCAAACGTGGATTAACATCGACGTTTGTTGGTCTTGACAATTTCAGATTATTGTTCAATCAGACCGAATTGACCGGAGAACTGTTTATCAATTCACTCAAGGTAACCTTTATCTATGTGTTTTTTACGGTCCCACTGATTCTCGTCGTTTCATTGCTGGTTGCATATGTGCTTGCGAAAAAAATCAGGGGTATTGGTTTTTTTAGAACAGCATTTTACATGCCTACTGTCTTGGGTGCGAATATTGCCATCATCGTTTTATGGCGTTATATCTTCGAGTACAACGGTTTAATCAATCAAGGTCTATCACTGTTTGGCGTATCACCAGTCAGTTGGCTTGGAACGCCAGGTGGTGCAATGAGTAGCATCGTTGCACTCAGAGTCTGGCAATTTGGATCGACGATGCTCATTTTCCTGAATGCTCTTAAAAATGTACCAGAATCACTTTATGAAGCAGCAACCATCGATGGCGCTGGTCGGACCAGACAGTTTTTTTCAATCACCGTCCCGATGATCACGCCCATCATTTTATTCAACGCAGTCATGCGCCTGGTCGAAACTTTCCAAGTTTTCAATGGTCCGATGCTCATCACCAATGGTGGACCAGAAAATTCAACACGTGTCTTGAATATGTTGATTTATCAGACTGCATTCAGAGATGGCAATCTCAATTTAGGTAGTGCGATGTCATGGATTCTTTTTGTCATCATCATGGTGTTCACAGTATTGATCTTCAGATCATCCAAATACTGGGTTCACTATCAGGACTGAGGTGGACAGATGGAATACGCAGAAATCAGATTGAAAAAGAACCGCATCAAGCGGAATGTCCGCAAAGTCATTCAATACAGTATCATCTTAGGGATTGCTTTTATCATGCTGTATCCCTTACTTTGGATCATCGGGGCATCTTTCAACGCCAGTGCGAACGAATCTTTCTGGTTCTGGCCAAGTGATTTTACACTCTTGGGTTGGAAAGATTCGCTTAAAGCGCCAGGTTGGGGATCGCCTGAAGGTTATTCCCTGCTAAGAGCTTTATGGAATACATTGCAGTATACCGTTCCACATGTGATCTTCGGCACGGTTTCAACCTTGCTGACTGCGTATGTCATCACACGCATGCACTTCAAAGGAAAGAAACTATTCTTCGCATTGATCATTGGAACACTGCTCATGCCAAACACAATTTTTAGAATTCCGATGT
>DITG01000136.1 GCA_002422045.1 Acholeplasmataceae bacterium UBA6190 | reverse complement strand
ATCATCATCGGCCATGGTCCTGGATCTTATACGGGGATCAGAATCGCTGTTGTCGTTGGTAAAATGCTTGCATACACCAAAAAAATACCACTGAAAGTCATCAGTTCACTCTATTTCATGACATCGGGTTATGAAGGAAAAGTTGCAGCGTGCATCGATGCAAGAAGAGGATTTGTGTTTTCCGCCATTTACGAGAATGGTCATGTGCTTCTCGAAGACACATACCTGAAGTTGGCTGATTTATATACGATTGAAGCGTTCAAAAATGCACAGACGGTCATCATTGATGATCGCAATTATGAGATCAACATCAAGCGTATCATTGAACACTCGACCTATGTTGAGCACATTCACGACTTAGAACCGAACTATTTGAGAAAAACTGAAGCGGAAACAAATCATGATCAGAAAAGCGACATTAAGTGACGTACTGTCCATTGCAAGACTTGAGAAAATGACATTTCCAGAGCCCCTCTCGGAATCCTTTATCTATGACGAAATCACACTGAATCCTTTTGCTTATTATGTCGTCTATGAAGAAAATCATGAAGTGATCGGATATATGGGTTTAAGATCTGTCGATGAACACGCTGAAGTGATGAATTTTGCAGTTTTGGAAACGCATCGTCACATGGGTATTGGCACAGCGATTTTAGAACATGTCTTGAATTATTTGAAACAACATCATGTGTCTATCGTGACACTTGAAGTGAGAAAATCGAACAAAGGTGCTCAAGCACTTTATGAAAAATTCGGATTTAAGAAATCACACATCAGAAAAGATTATTACATCACCGAAGATGCAATAGTCTATGTGAAGGAGGTACGGAAATGATTATTTTAGCAGTGGAATCCAGTTGTGATGAAACCAGTGTTGCCATCGTCTCAGATGGCAAGAAAGTACTCAGTCACATCGTACTTTCTCAAATTGATATTCATGCCATCTATGGTGGAGTGGTTCCCGAAATTGCATCGAGAAATCATGTGGTTCACATGACAAGAGTCTTTGAACAAGCGCTTCGTGAAGCCAGTATCACCGAATCCGAGATTGATTTGGTTGCGGTCACTGAAGGTCCTGGCCTAATTGGTTCTTTGTTGACAGGTATCAATGCGGCGACAGCCTTTGCTTTTGCTCATGGCAAGAAAATTCTTGGTATCAATCATCTCGTTGGTCATATCTATGCAGCCAATATTGACCACGATTTACAATTTCCGGCACTTGCTCTTTTGGTTTCAGGCGGACATACCGAACTGATCTACATGTCTGATCACATGAATTTCAAATTACTTGGCACAACCATGGATGATGCAGTTGGCGAAGCGTATGACAAGGTCGCACGTACACTCGGTTTATCTTATCCAGGTGGACCGGTCGTTGATAAATTGGCAGCTTTAGGCAGCGACACGTATCATTTACCCAGACCTTATTTGGATAAAAAAGAGTATCACTTCAGCTTTTCCGGATTGAAGAGTGCTGTCATCAATGTCGTTCATCATGCCAATCAGAAAAACGAAAACATCCGGATCAATGACATGTGTGCATCGTTTCAAGCCAGCGTCCTTGATGTCATCATCGAAAAGACTAGACTTGCTGCTGAAGCATATCATGTCAAACAGATCATCGTTGCAGGCGGAGTTGCTGCAAACAAAGGTTTGAGAAAAAGAATATATCAAGAGATTCCTGGATTTGAAATTATCATACCCAAAATGGAATACTGTACAGACAATGCGGCAATGATCGGAGCGGCAGCTTATTATCATTATCTTAAAAAAGGTGCACTCCCCAATTATTTACTTGGTGGGACATCTACATTATCGATTGAAGATTGAACATCATGATCACCAGCAATGGTGATTTTTTATTATTCATCATCAAATGATTCATCTTTTTTCTAAATATGATATGATGAGGTTGAAATGAAACCGCAGAGGGGAATCAACTGCATCTTCTGACGCAAACTTTGCGGTCATCATTCAGTATTTCCGTCTATCAAGCGAAAATATTGTATTTTTCATATCAAAAGAATATGATATATATCAAAGGGAGTGATTTGCTATGAAGTTTTTATTTAAGCTCATTGTATTACCTATTCTTTCCATCGTTGCACTTCCACTGATTTTTCTCGCACTTGCATACAAGAGTGTTGAGATACCTGTTGCAGATTTTGAAGGCACATCGGGTGACTTCACCCTGACAGCAATGATTCAGGAAGAAATGGACACATTTCTGACATCAAACACAGTGGATTCCGAAGTTGGTATCGGCTTTACCCAACAACAAGCCAATGCATTAATCAAAGGAATATTCGTGGGCATGAACCCAGGATATTTGGATGAAAACGAAGAAGACACTGTCAAAAACTATGTTCTTTATGATGAAATGATGGGACTTACCTATGGCTACCAAGGTACATGGGTCAGATTCAAGGAAGATATCGTTGAAATCGAATCAGGTCTCCATCTGAAATATTCCGCACTAGATTTCACTTATAAGACACGAGTCTTGATTACCTTCAAGCTCACAGCAAATACAGATGAAATCATTTTGAAACTCGAAAAATTTAACGTTGGTAACATACCACTGGCTTGGGTTTTCTCAGCAGCGAGCTGGGCAGCTGAACAGGCGACAGGTCAAGATTTAGAAGAGTTGATCAGCGGATTTGTCGATGGTTTCGCAACCTTTGATCCTCAGAAGAGAGAAATCAAAGTTGACATTCAAGAACTCGTCGCATCCCAATTCGAAGATGATCCAAACACTGGTGCTCTTGTCTCTGCACTGCTTGGCTTCGTGAAAGAAAACGAACTTGTCAACATTGGATTTGAAGACGAAGAATTCAGCGGTTCGATTGCACTCGGCAAGCTCAAGGATGATTCTGCTCCATTCCAATTGACAGAACTCCAAAAGATTCAAAATGAATCCCAGTTACAATCTATCTTTGCTTCTAAAGCCAGTGCATTGATTTTCTCAACACTATCGACAACCTCAGACCCATTCATTGAACTGGATGCACTCACACTCAATCGCGTCTTGGAATACATGCTAAGAGCCAATCTACAGCCATCAGGCGCATTGATTGAATCCAATCTCACAGATGAGATTTCACTCACAGCGTTAGCGCCTTATGCAATCATGGGAGAATCATTTGTGATTGCCATTCCAATCATCATTCAAGATATCAATGATCCGGCGAAGAAGTTCCAAACCATCATCAAACTAGAAGCGGAACCCGCAGTGAGTGGTAATGATTTGGTCATTGATCTGAATTCATTATCCGCAGGTCTGGTGACACTCGAAGAAGAATATATCAGTGGTATCTTATCACTGATTGGTGATAACGATATGATCGTCGACGGACAGTTTGTCATTCAAAATTTCAATGACCAACTCGCTCAAGCCGGCATGGCACTTTCACAGGTTGCAATGGTGAATGGCAATTTGAGACTCTATGTACAACTCGATGACAGTATCCCACTTGCTGAGATTACACAAGCTGTTCAAGATGTCTTAGACATTATTCAAAACGATCCCAACATCACACCCGAAGTTCAAGAAGCTATCACAAGTCTTTTGGATAGTTTGACCAATCCAGAAGTAGATACAGAAGAAGCCATTGAAGCACTACTTGCAGAAATGCAAAACCTCGATGATGAAGAACAAGCGGCTTTGTATGAGTCATTGCTGGATACGCTCTCTGGACTTGAAGAGGATTATGCAAACTTATTTGACCTGATTCCACAACCATAACAGTATGAACAGTCCGGCATTTGCTGGACTGTTTTTTTAATTTCAAATGAAATGGAAGCATTTTAGGTCATATACGCACTGTTTATATGGCTTAAATTCGTTTATGATAAAGATGTATTCCTTTTGAATACGCACGAACCCTTCATGAACAAGGGTCCAAGACGAAGTGTCAGACGCTATGGATGTGCCCTCAGCCATACCGATTGACTCACAAGAAATCGACTGACAATCTCAGTCGATTTTTGTTTCAATTGTTGTGGTTTATCGAGATTTACTATATAATAAGTAAGACAATGAGGTGATACCATGGAAAACACATCCAACTTTATTAAAACCATCATCGAAGCAGATCTTGCGAGCGGAAAACATTCTGAAATCGTGACTCGGTTCCCACCAGAACCGAATGGATTTTTACACATCGGACATGCCAGAGCAATCATCACAGACTTTGAAAGTGCAAGTGCATATGGTGGATATACCAATTTGCGTTATGATGACACCAATCCTGAAAAAGAAGACGATATTTATGTCAAAGCCATCCTACATGATATTCGCTGGTTGGGATATGAGCCAAAGAACGTCTTTTTCGCTTCAGACTATTTCGAAGAGATGTTTGAACGTGCTGTTTTGCTGATCAAAAAAGGTTTGGCTTATGTCGATCATTCGACTGCAGAAGAAATTTCAAAAGATAGAGGCAATATCAATACTCCAGGCAAACTCTCAAAATACAGAGACCGTTCTGTGGAAGAAAACTTAAGTCTGTTCTACCAGATGAGAGATGGAAAATTCAATGAAGGCGAATGTGTATTGCGCGCCAAGATTGACATGGCTTCTCCAAATATGAACATGAGAGACCCTGCGCTCTATCGCATCATCTACGCAGAGCATCACAACACCGGAAACAAATGGTGTATCTATCCGATGTACGATTATGCGCATCCTTTAGAAGATGCGATTGAAGGCATCACACATTCTTTGTGTTCGCTTGAGTTCGAAGATCATAGACCTCTTTATGACTGGGTGGTTCGTGAAACTGAAATGCCAAAGATTCCAAGACAGATTGAATTCGGCAGACTCTCGATTGAAAATACCATCATGAGCAAACGATATCTCAGAGAACTCGTTGAACGTGGTAAAGTCGTGGGCTGGGATGATCCTAGAATGCCAACACTATCCGGTTTGAGAAGACGAGGTTATACACCAAACGCGATTCGCAATTTCATTTTATCGACTGGGTTGTCGAAAGTGAATTCGACTGCTGGAAACGACATGCTTGAAGCAGCACTCAGAGATGACCTCGCAGACAAAGCACAACGCACCATGGCAGTGATCAACCCACTACTCGTGACCATTACCAATTATGAAGAAGGTAAAATCGAATTCTTCGATGTACCCTATCATCCGGAAAAGCCGGAACTCGGATCCAGACAAATTCCATTTGGTCAGAAACTCTATATCGAAGCAGATGACTTTGTCGTCACAAAGCCAAATAACAAATACAAGCGACTCGCATTAGGTGAAGAAGTTAGACTGTTTTATTCCTATTTCATCAAGGCTCATGATGTCATCTATGACAATGATGGAAACGTCATCGAAGTGCTAGCTACCTATGATCCGGCCACTCGATCAGGATCAGGTTTCAACGAAAGAAAACCGAATGGAACCATTCATTTTGTTGAAGTATCCCATGCAATTCCTGCACTATTTAATTTCTTTGGGCCGATGATCATTGGTGATGATTCGATGGGATTGCTCGATCGTTTCAATGAACATTCTTGGACTGTCAAGCAAGGTTATGTCGAATGTGCGATGAAGGATGTCAAGGTACAAGACAAGTTCCAATTCATTCGAAATGGTTATTTCAATACCGATGAACCGAAAGACGGAAAAATCAATTTCAACGAAATTGTACCTCTGAAGAGTTCATACAAATAAAGGTAGGTGCGCCATGAACTGGCTAGCTACACTAAACGAATCTCAATTCAAAGCGGTCGTCCACCCTGGAGGACCACTTTTTGTCGTTGCTGGTGCTGGCACAGGGAAGACGAGAACACTGACCTCAAGAATAGCTTATCTCATCATGCAAGGGGCCAATCCGAAACATATTTTGGCGGTTACATTTACCAAT
This sequence comes from Acholeplasmataceae bacterium UBA6190, assembly GCA_002422045.1. Taxonomy (GTDB): domain Bacteria; phylum Bacillota_I; class Bacilli_A; order Acholeplasmatales; family Acholeplasmataceae; genus Peloplasma. The sequence goes on along the minus strand of DITG01000136.1, from coordinate 9,232 downwards.
AAGGCAGCACGTGAGATGAAAGAACGTGTCATCAACATGACAGGACCTCACGCCATGAGTGTTTGGCTTTATACCTTTCATGCCTTCGGACTTCAAATACTCAGAAGACACATTGGAGAACTGCCTTACGGATACAGACCCTCTTTCAATGTGATCGATGAGGATGATGGAAAAAAGATCATTCAAGATTGTATCAAGGGATTGGGTTACGATGTCAAAATGTTTTCAATCAAACTCCTGAAAAACCTTTTTTCCTTGTATAAGAGCAGAAGACTAGAAAAGTTTGAACGTACCGATGAAGAACGTATCTATCAAAAATATCAATCATATTTAAGAGAAAATCAGTTACTCGATTTCGACGATTTGCTGATCTATACCCTTGAACTTTTAGAAGAACATGCCAATGTCAGAGATCATTATCAAACGTATTTTGAACATATCTTGGTCGATGAGTTTCAAGATACGGACGCCATTCAGTACAAGATATTGAAGATTTTGGGCATGCAACATAAAAACGTTTTTATCGTGGGTGATCCTGATCAAAGTATTTATGGGTTCCGTGGGGCAAACTATGAAAATGCGAGACACTTCGCGAAAGACTTCGGTCCCGAACAAGTCATCTTGGATCAGAATTACCGGTCAACCAATCAGATCTTGAAAGCTGCCAATCAGTTGATTGCCTATAACATGAACAGACCTGCAGCGAAAAACCTAGAAAGCGATTTGGGCATCGGCGAAGCACCGATTGTCCATCATGCACAAAACGATATCCGAGAAACATTCTTTGTGGTCAATGAAATCCAAAGACTCAGACAACTAGGATATCAGTATGATGATGTCGCAGTCCTCTATCGAAACAATGCACTATCAAGACTCTTTGAAGAAGCTATGATCAAAGAAGGCATTCCTTATATCATCTATGGAGGGATCTCTTTCTATGAGCGCAGAGAAATCAAGGATGCTTTGGCTTATGTAAGAACCATTTTGAATCCGGATTTGGATTTCTATCTGAAACGCATTGTCAATGTGCCCAAAAGATCTATTGGCAATGTCAGTATTCAAAAAATCGAACAAAGAGCAAAAGAACTAGGTGTCTCCATGTTTCAAGCCATTGAATATACCGATCTGACACCGGCTGCCAAAAAGAGCTTGATTGAATTCAAGGAATTAATCCTATCCATGAATAAAGAATTCAATGATATGGTTGAACTTTCTCAAATCATGCCATACCTCATGGCCAAAACCGGATACATCGATATGTTACGCGCTGAAGGTGATGAGATCAATGATGACCGGATCGCCAACTTAAAAGAACTTCAAAACGTCTTTGCAAGAGGCGATACCTATTATGAAGGGTCATTCATCGAAAGACTCACTCAGCAACTCGATCAGATTGCTCTCTATTCCGATCAGGATCAGGACGTCGAAGATTTCAATCATGTCAAGTTGTCTACCTATCATCAGGTCAAAGGACTTGAATTCAAGGTCGTCTTCATGGTCGTGATGGAAGAAAACATCTTCCCAAGTGACAGGTCTTTGATGAATCCAAACGAGATGGAAGAAGAACGCCGCATCGCTTATGTCGGGATTACCAGAGCCCAAGAGAAACTCTACATGAGTTATGCCGATCAGCGCATGGTTTACGGATCGATGCGATATTCATATCCTTCCAGATTTGTTCAAGAATCCAGAGTCAAAGTCGATCAGCCTAAATCACTTTATGAAAACAGTCAGGTTTCCCATCTGCTCAAAGCTGGAGACAAAGTCGAACACAATGCGTTTGGTTTGGGTGTCGTGATTCGAATTGATGACGACATTGCAACGATCGCGTTTGCCATGCCACACGGTATCAAAAAAATCTTGGAAAGCCATCCAGCACTTCGGAAACAAAGAAAATAGATTCAGATGACCCTATCATAGATGGGGTGATGATATGATACTCAATCCAGAACAACAGAAAGTCGTTGATGCAAATGAACGCTTTCTTTTTTTACTTGCAGGTGCAGGGAGTGGGAAAACTAGGGTCATTGTTGAACGGATCAAACATCTGATCACTCAAGGTATCAAACCAGAGGAGATCCTGGCCATCACATTCACACGAAAGGCTGCCAGTGAAATGAGACATCGTGTTGGAAATGATCAAGTGCATATTCACACGTTTCATCAGTTTTGTTATATGAAGTTGAAAGACGATTTCAAGATGACATTTGTGATGGCTGAAGAAGAAAAACTCCCCTTCAGAAGAGATGAACTCTTGGAAGTGACTCGGTATAAAAACAGTTTGTATCACAGGCCTAAACCCTCATGTTATGCAAGATATCAAACCCATCTGGAAACTTTTGGACTGAAAGATTTTGATGATCTACTGATTGACATGATCCGTGTCTTAAAAGGTATATCAAAATATCGTTACAAATATATCTTTGTCGATGAGTTTCAAGATACAAACCTTCTCCAATATGAATTATTGAAGCATCTGATTACGAAAGAGACATCCGTACTTGCTGTGGGAGATCCAGACCAGAGTATCTACGGATTCAGAGGTGCATCGTCAAACATCATCCAGTTATACGTCAAATCATTTCATGCAAAAGTCTATACTTTGGTCACTAATTATAGATCCACACCACAAATCATCGATCATGCAAATCGCATCATCAGGCGAAATGAACGCACTTATCAAAAAAATCTGATTCCGCATCAGTCTTTGAGTTTTCATGCATATGCCATGCAACATCACAATGAAGACAAAGAATCAGAAATGATCATCAGAATCTTAAAATATCTGAAAAGAGAGCACATCCGTCTCGATCAAATGGCAATACTCTACAGGAATCACGGACGTGCCTATACCCTTCAAAATGCTTTACACGAAGCATCGATTCCATTTCAAATGGACAGTCAAGAAGGAGCAGAAAAAGGAATTCATCTCATGACCATCCATCAAGCCAAGGGACTTGAATTTCAAGCGGTGATTGTGATTGGACTGGAACATGGTGTTTTACCTTCCATCAGGACCAACAGACAGTCTGAAGCAGATGAGGAAAGGCGGTTGATGTTTGTTGCGATCACACGTGCCAAACACTATCTCTACCTCTCGCATGTGACATTAAACAGTGCATCCCACCGTTTCCCATCATCTCAATTTATTCGTGAAAGTGGGGTGAAACCCATCCCAAAACAGGTCCTTAATGATATAATATCATTGGGTGATTTTGATGACAATCAAAGAACGGATGGCTGAACTCGTCGCCATTATTGAGAAAGCAAATGAGGATTACCATACCAAAGATACGCCAACCTTATCCGATGCGGCTTATGATCAATTCATGGCTGAATTGGTTTCTTTGGAGCATCAATATCCCGAATTCAAGTCGGATCACTCACCTACCTCCAAAATCGGTGGTGTAATCATAGACGGATTCGAAAAGGTCACACATCAAGTGCCGATGATGAGTCTTGCGAATGTCTTCAGCGAATCAGAGTTGAGAAGCTTCGATGACCGGATTCGCAAAATCACAGGCGGATATACATATATTTCTGAACTGAAAATTGATGGACTTGCAGTCAGCCTCCTCTATGAGGAAGGCGTTTTTGTACGTGCCGCTACCAGAGGCAATGGTATTATAGGCGAAAATGTGACATCCAATGTCAGAACCATCAAGAGTTTGCCTTTGGTTTTATCTGAACCAATCACAATTGAGGTTAGAGGGGAAATCTACATGCCCCACAAGAGTTTCAATCAATTAAATGAAGAACGTATGTCAATGAATGAACCTTTGTTTGCAAATCCCAGAAATGCAGCAGCAGGGACCATCAGACAATTGGATAGCAGCATCGTCAGTTCGAGAAATTTGGATCTCTTTGTCTATACAATTGTAAATGCCAAACGTTATGTTTCGACCCAACAAGAAGCGCTACACTATCTCAAAAAGCTAGGATTCAAAGTCAACCCACATCACAAACACAATGAAACCATCGATCAGCTTTGGAATCAAATTGTCTTGAGTGACACATTGAGACATACATTACCATATGATACCGATGGTGTTGTCATCAAAGTCAATGAGTTTGATTTGTATGACAAGATTGGTTATACAGCCAAGTCTCCGAAATGGGCGACAGCCTATAAATTTCAGGCTGAACAAATGGAGACACTACTCAAGGGCATCACATTTCAAATCGGACGAACAGGCGTTGTGACCCCAGTTGCAGAACTTGAGCCTGTCTTGGTTTCAGGATCAACCGTATCACGTGCAACACTGCACAATGAAGACTATATCCATATGAAAGATATTCGGATTGGTGATACAGTCATCATCCATAAGGCTGGCGAGATCATTCCAGAAGTTTTATCGGTTGTGACATCCAAGAGAAATGGCCAAGAACCTTTCGTGATGATTGATAGTTGTCCAGTCTGTCAGTTTCCACTCAAGCGCAAGCAAGATGAAGCTGATCACTATTGCACCAATCCTGATTGCCCAGGCAAGAACATCAACAGTCTCATTCACTTTGCGAGTCGGGTTGCGATGGATATCGATACGCTCGGTGAGCGTGTCGTTGAAATCCTGCACGACTTAGGCTATTTGAATAAGATACCCGATATCTATAAACTCCATCATTATCGAGATGAACTCAAGACTCTGCCAGGATTTGGAGATAAGAAAGTCGATAATCTCCTGCAAGCGATTGAAGCGAGCAAATCTCAAACACTTGACCGTCTCATTTTTGGCTTAGGCATCAAACATGTCGGTGCCAAAGTAGCGAAAACATTGTTAAAACACTATACCTCAATGACATCCTTGATGCAGGCGACCTTCGAAGATCTGATTGAAATTGGAGATATTGGTGAAATGATTGCACAATCGATTATTGATTATTTTCATCAAGAAAGTAACCAGCATGCGATTCGTGAATTGATGGATTTGGGTCTGAACATGAATTTTGAGAAAACAGCGTCTATTGCCCATGAATTCAATGGAAAAACACTCGTATTGACGGGTAAATTGTCCATCTTTTCACGAGAACAAGCGACAGAAATCATTGAAAAGCTTGGTGGTAAAGTATCTTCTTCCGTTTCAGCGAAAACGGATTTTCTCGTCGCAGGTGAAGACGCAGGTTCGAAATTGAAAAAAGCGAACGAACTCGGAATCCCCGTGATGGACGAACAGACATTCAAGGTGAAAATTGATGGATTATATTAAAGTACATGGTGCAAGAGAAAACAACTTGCAAAACATTGATATTGACATACCTAAAAACAAACTCGTCGTCATGACGGGTATTTCAGGTTCAGGGAAGTCATCACTTGCTTTTGACACGCTTTATCAAGAAGGTCAAAGACGATATATGGAGTCACTTTCTGCATATGCCAGACAGTTCTTGGGCAATTTTGAAAAGCCGGATGTCGATCGAATCGATGGGTTATCACCATCGATTTCCATCGACCAGAAAACAACATCCAATAACCCAAGATCAACGGTCGGAACAGTGACTGAAATTTATGATTATCTAAGACTTCTATATGCTAGGGTAGGTATTCCCTATTGCCCAGGTAGTGATGAACCCCTATCCAAGCAATCCATCGAAGAAATGACATTGCGTGTCCTAAACTTGAAAGAAGGTTCAAGAATTTTGGTGATGTCACCTGTGATCGAACAGCAAAAAGGCACACACAAGAAACTACAGGAACAATACATGAAAGAAGGATTCACCAGAGCCTATATCAATGGAGAATCTTTGATGCTGGATGAAATGCCAGAACTCGATAAAAACAAGAAACATGATTTCTATCTAGTCATCGACCGTCTGATCATTAAAAAAGAAGGTCTGAGAAGCAGACTGTATGATGCACTTGAACTTGCAGCAAAACTTGCTGGTGGAAAAACAAAGGTGCTTGTCGATGATACGACGATGCTTCACTTTTCACAAAACTACAGTTGTGCAGACTCTGATTTCACAATACCCGATCTTGAACCGAGACTATTTTCTTTCAATACACCGATTGGCGCGTGTCCATATTGCAACGGGTTAGGTGTGAAACTAGAATTATCTGAAGATTTGGTTTTGGATCCGAATAAGAGTTTAAATGACGGTGGATTGTTACCCTATAAGAACAATGAAACCGAAAATCTTTATTCTCTGATGCTTGGTGAAGTCTGCAAGCATTACGGGATCGATATGAACATTCCAACCTCAGAACTATCCAGAGATGCACTCAATGTTATTCTCTATGGTTCACCAGATCAAATCCATTATCGCATGAAGTCTTCATCGGGTCGCATTCATGAAAAAGTCGATTATTATGAGGGTGTCATCACGAATCTGACCAGACGCTACCGTGAAACGACGTCTGACTGGATCAGAACGTGGATCGAAGCATTCATGACGGAATCAGAATGTCCGGTTTGCCATGGCGCTCGACTCAATGCTCAGGCACTTTCTGTCAAAATTGGCGGAAAAAACATGCACGAACTCACCAAGATATCGATTGACGATACGATTTTATTCCTTTCCAATTTGAATCTGCAAGGCGAACAAGCGCAGATTGCAAGACTTGCATTACAGGAGATCATCTCCAGACTATCCTTTTTGAAAGATGTCGGGTTAGGATATTTAACACTGGGAAGAAGTGCAGGCTCCCTATCTGGCGGTGAAGCACAACGGATCAGACTCGCAACTCAAATTGGATCCAAACTGACAGGAGTGCTCTATGTCTTGGATGAACCTTCCATCGGTCTTCATCAAAGAGATAACGCAAAATTGATCGATACGCTCAAAAAAATGAGAGATTTGGGAAACACATTGGTTGTTGTCGAACACGATCATGAAACCATGCTCGCCAGCGATTATCTGATCGATATCGGACCGAAAGCGGGAAAACACGGAGGACGTGTGGTTGCGGCCGGGACACCTGAGGAAGTCATGGCCAATCCCGATTCCATTACCGGTAGATATCTCAGAGGTATTGAAAAAGTGGATGTACCCACCATCAGACGTCAAGGCAGTGGCAAAGACATCATGGTCATGGGAGCAAAAGCCAATAACTTGAAAGATATCACGGTTTCATTTCCAATCGGTAAACTCACAGTGGTCACGGGAGTTTCCGGATCAGGGAAATCGACATTGGTCAATGAGATACTCCTGAAGGGTTTACAACAGAAATACTATAAGAGCAAAGAAAAACCTGGGCTCCACACAGCAATCAACGATCATCACCTTATTGATCGTGTCATCGAAATCTCACAGTCTCCGATCGGGAGAACTCCCAGAAGCAATCCAGCAACCTATACAGGTGTCTTTGACGATATCAGAGACTTATATTCACAAACCAATGAAGCTAAAGCGAGAGGTTATCAAAAAGGTAGATTCTCGTTTAACGTCAAAGGCGGAAGATGCGAGGCATGCGGAGGAGACGGACTCAAGAAAATCTCGATGCATTTCTTACCAGATGTCTATGTACCTTGTGAAGTCTGTGGCGGTACCCGCTACAATCACGAGACACTCCAGATCAAATACAAGGGCAAGCATATCGCAGATGTGCTTGAAATGACCATTGATGACGGTCTTTCATTTTTTGAAAACCATCCCAAGATTTATCAGAAATTACAGACACTCCACGATGTCGGTCTAGATTACATCACACTCGGACAAGCTGCAACCACCTTATCCGGTGGTGAAGCACAACGTGTCAAACTGGCTTCAGAGCTGTACAGAAGAATTACATCATCATCTATCTATATTTTGGATGAACCCACCACAGGACTTCATACTGATGATGTCAAGCGGTTGCTCAAAGTACTGCATAAGATTGTCGATGAAGGTGCAACGATGGTGGTCATCGAGCACAATTTGGATGTCATCAAGAATGCAGATCACGTGATTGACTTAGGTCCTGAAGGTGGAGATGCTGGCGGACAGATTGTAGCGCTTGGCACACCGGAAGAAGTCGCATGTGTCGAGGAAAGTTATACTGGTCAATACTTGAAAAAAGTATTATTTCCAAACCAATAGTTCAATAAGTTGTTATAATGTATGATTGGGGGTCATCATATGAATCAAGATCAAAAACCAGACAAAGATCCGAAAAAGGATGAAGAGGAAGAACTGAAAGCATTGCTTGAAGCACTCAAACAGCAACAAGGACCCAGACGGGTTGCCATTCCGATGGGATTTTTGCTACACCGGAATTTCATGGTGCACATGGCACTATCATTTGTCGTCAATTACCTCTTATCCGCAGGGGTCTTCGGATTACTCTCCGGACTTGGATTTACTGTACTGAATATGACATTTGTGGGATATATCCTGGGGATCATGTTATTCACGCTTGCTGAGAATTTCGTTAAGATTCTGATGTTCAGATATATGGCAAAACTGATGCTCTACAGCATGGGCTTGCTTTCAATCATGGTACAAATCATCATCTTCTATGCTGTTGATTTGATATTGATTGAAGGGTTTCATTTCATCACCATCGAAGGTCTTATTCTGTTTGCATTCATCTTCACATTCTTAAGACTCATCTTGTCTGTGTACATACGTTTATGGTTCTCGAATGAAAAAATCGTTTTTTGGAGGTAAGTCATGACACTCAAAATTAAACATCTGATCAAGGATCTCAATCTGGTGCTCTTAAATGACTCAAAGACACTGGAAAACGAGATCAAAAGCGAAATGCTATCAAGACCTGGTGTCGAACTCGCCGGATTTCTAGACTTCTTTGATGCTGACAGGCTCATCTTGATTGGCTCTAAAGAAGCGCATTTCATGCAATTACTGCCACAACTCATTCAAATTGAACGGATTGAAGATATTTTCAAGAAAAATCCGCCAGGTGTTATTTTTTCAGTGAATGTCGAAGTTGAACAAACCTTGATTGATTTAGGCAATAGATATGGTGTTGCCATCATCAAAAGTAATTCAAGAACAACACCGCTATCGGGTTCTCTTTATCAGTATTTGCACAGCAAACTTGCACCGAGAACATCACTTCATGGTGTGCTCTTGGATATCCATGGCATGGGCACGCTCATTACCGGCAAAAGCGGCATTGGAAAAAGCGAAACCGCACTTGAACTGATCAAGAGAGGGCATATTCTGATCAGTGATGATAGGGTCGATATTTTTGAAGCGGCACCCGGCGTGCTGGTCGGTTCAGCGCCTAAGATATTGGAACGTTATATCGAAGTCCGCGGTATCGGGATTGTCGATGTCGTGCATATGTTTGGCG
>DITG01000017.1 GCA_002422045.1 Acholeplasmataceae bacterium UBA6190 | reverse complement strand
ACTTCTTCCGCTATCTCTCTTATAAATATCCTCGAAAAGTCGGCAATTATATTGGATTCAATGAGGAAATCGCCCACAAGTTGTACGCTTCTTCTGATTTATTCCTCATGCCCTCAAGGTTCGAACCTTGCGGATTGGGTCAGATGATCGCAATGCGTTACGGTTCTCTGCCCATCGTCAGAGAAACGGGTGGATTGAAAGATACCGTTTTGCCTTACAATCAATACACTGGTGAAGGTACCGGATTCAGTTTTGCAAACTATGATGCCTATGAATTCAAAGAAAAACTGTTTGAAGGTATCAAGGTGTATCGAGATCAGCCCAAAGCTTGGAACAAACTTGTGAAGTCAGCCATGAAACAGGATTTCAGTCTTGAAAAAATGGCTTTAGCATACGAAAAACTATACCAAATCATACTAGGAGTATAAAACTATGGAAACTTTAGCACTCATCTTAGCCGGCGGTAAAGGAACACGTTTGGATATACTGTCCCAAAGACGCAGCAAACCTGCAATGCCTTTTGCGGGAAAATTCAGAATCATCGATTTCACCTTGTCGAACTGTACACAGTCAGGTATTTATGATATCGGTATTCTGACACAGTATCTCCCACTTTCACTCAATGAACACATTGGTTCAGGAAAACCTTGGGATTTAGACCGAAGAGATTCAGGCGTGACGTTGTTACAACCTCACAACTATTGGTACTTAGGCACAGCGGATGCCGTGCTGAAGAACTTAGAATTCATTGCCAGAAGAGACCCCAAGTATGTCCTCATTCTTTCAGGGGATCATATCTACAAGATGGATTACCGCAAGATGATTGAATTGCACAAGGAAAAGAACGCAACCCTGACGATTGCCACACAACCCGTGCCTTTATCTGAAGTCTCCAGATTCGGTATCATGTCGATCAACGCCGATGGCGAAATCATCGAATTTGAAGAAAAACCCAAGAAATCGAAGTCAAACCTCGCTTCCATGGGCATTTACCTGTTCAATTTTGACTTGCTCAAGAAAGTCTTACTGGATGTCAAACAAGACGACCTTGACTTCGGCAAACACATCATCCCTCACCTGATCCAAACGACTGAAAAACAAGTCTATGCATATCAGTTCTCTGATTATTGGATGGATGTCGGTACCTATGATTCTTATTTGGACACCAATTTGGCCATGACCAATGATTTCACTGAACTCGACTTATACGATCCGACATGGAAAGTCTACACCAAGAGTGAGGATCTACCCCCTGTCAAGGTCGGTAGTGATGCCAGAATTCAAAATTCACTGGTTTCCAATGGTTGTGTCATCGAAGGTACGGTCATCAATTCTGTGTTATCTCCAGGTGTCAGAGTCGGCAAAGGTTCTGTCATCAAGGATTCTGTCATCTTGAACAATGTCATCATCAGCAGCGACGTCACGATTCAAAAGAGTATTTTGGATAAGAAAGTCACGGTTGGACGGAATGCGTTCATCGGTTACGGGAATGATTTCACACCAAATAGAGAAAAACCAGATTTGTTGTCTACAGGCATCACGGTCATTGAAAAAGGTGCAATCATTCCTTCGAATACCAATATCGGTAGAAACTGCAGAATCTTCAAGACCCACAAGTTTACCACCAAGGATGTCCCAAGCGGATCGACACTCGAGTAAACGCATCACGAAATAAAAAAGGCCATTTGGCCTTTTTTTTATGAGTGTTGCAATATGGTTTTGATTTTAGCTTTAAACATCACTCTTAACATTACTGAAATACCCATCATGAGAGATGCTACCAAGGAGAATCCGACAACGTAGATGATATCGAAAATCAGTGGTGAGACCAGAGGTTGGAAGATTGACAAGATCGGTATGCCGTTTTCAAATCGGGGATTGATGAAGAACATATTGAATGTGCCTTGTTCAATCCAGGTGTTGAAGACAGTGTTCATCAGAATTGCAATCGTCACCAGTATGGAAAACACAATGACACCTTTGAGTATGGAAGACCATGAATGTTTGATTTGAGTGGCGAGTAGCGCGATGCCCACTGCTGCCATCCCCCCATGATGCACCATGGTTTGAATGTTGATCCCGACGGTTGTGATGAAGACGGTTTCCGGATAAAGCATGACAGCGAGTCCTGCAAACAATCCGAAAGTTCCCAGAAAGGCGATGAGGCTGTCCCTAATGCGTGTGTTCTTGGCAAATCCGGCGATCAGTGCGATATACATCGGTGTTGAACAAAACTGGAACGGAAACGCATACCACTGATAGCTGCCCCCTGCCTGATACGTGAAGATGATTTGCTTGTAAACTTCAAAGGTGAGCAGGACGACCGAAAAACCAATCAGGAATCGGTTGAGTTGTTGTTTGTTCATGTGTCTCATGCTTCTGATGATGATGATCGTTACGACCACAAAAAGTGCGAGTGACAAATAGTGAAACCAACCCTTTGAAAATGATGCATAAGGCTGTGGTTCTTTCATGGACGTGTTTAAAAATTCTAGGATAGAAATGATGACTGATTGCATGGTGACCCCCCTCAAGTTGATCGATGACGACTTATATTATAGCACGTCTATTCTGCAACCAGTATCACTTTAGATGCATCTTATCGCTTGATTAAGACCTTTTCTTGATGAAAACGCCTTCAAATCTTCTACATAAAATCATAAGGAGACAACGACTCTAGCTCATCTTTTTCCGCATGCAGTGGTAAATCCGCATTGAGGCGTTTGGATAGAGTGGTCTGTCTTTTTTCAGATAGGTGATTGGCGGCATAGATCAAAAGATTCATATCGCCCAAGATGATCAAAAAGCGTTTCGCTCGTGTCATCGCTGTGTAGATGAGCTCTTTTTTCAGCATATGCATATGTGCCCTGACCATGGGTAACATGACAATCTTATATTCGCTACCTTGAGATTTATGGATACTCACACAATAGGCAAGATTCAGTTCTTCAAGATCTGCTTTTTCATACATGACATCATTGTCGTCAAATGAAACGACCATATAGGGTTCGTTCTGATGATTCATCTTGATGGATTTCACTTTCCCGATATCACCATTCATGATCAGGCGTTCGGGATCATTGACGAGCTGAATGACTTTGTCCCCGACATAATAGTGTTTGTCTCCATAGGACATTTTGACATCTTTATTCGGATTGAATGCTTCTTGCAATACGCGGTTGAAATTATCGATACCAAGATCGCCTTTGTACATCGGCGCTAGAATCTGAATGTCATCAATCATCGAATAGCCTTCGTCAAGCGCGCCTTTGACTTGCTTGACAATGACATCCAAGATGCGTTCGGGAGATGCTTTGTATAAGAAAACGTCAGCATCGCTACTTAAATCCTGCAATGACAGGTTTTGTTCGTTGACAAGTCTTGCCAGTGTGATGATTTTGGAATCCTTGGCTTGTCTGTGTATCTCGTTCAAACGAACCACAGGCAAGACACCTGATTCGATCAGATCGGATAAGATCTGTCCCGGACCGACCGATGGCAATTGGTCGACGTCACCGACAATAACCACCTGAGCACCTTTCTTGATGGCTGAAAACAGTTTTTTTGCAAGAAACAGGTCAATCATCGAAGCCTCGTCGATGATGATGAGTGTTTGGGGCATCGGTCTTTTCTCATCGTAAGAAAATTCGCCGTCATAGTTGTATCCAAGATGTCTATGAATCGTCTTGGCATCCATATCCAATAACTCTTTCATCCGCTTGGCAGCTCTGCCTGTTGGTGCCATGAGTGCGATTTTTTCATGAATCATGGGATGCTTCAAGTTCAGTTTGTGGTAAATCCGGTAGACTTCAAGCAAGCCGTCGATGATCGTCGTCTTGCCTGTACCAGGACCCCCTGTGATGATGGATACCGAACTCGAAAGGGAAGTGAGTATCGCTTCTTTTTGTACTTTGGTATATTGAATGTTTTTTTGAATTTCAACGGCATCGAGCAAGGTCGAAAGATATTCTTGATCGAGCATCTCAGGCTGATCAGATGATAGATTGAGTATGGCTTCTGCCAATTGGTTTTCCGTGACATAGGATGAAGATAGATAATAACGATCTTCTTCGATGATGATCCGTTTTTCGTTTTGGAGTTCGAGGATCGCTGAATTCAAGTCAGAAGGTGCACCGAGTACTTGTTCTGTGATCTTATGGACCTGTTGCTCCGTCAGATACAAGTCTCCATTCTGATAGGCAATCGTTTGCATCGCATAAATGATGGAGGCTTTGATACGTCTTGGATCATCTTTGGCAATCCCGAGTTTGGAGGCGATTTCATCTGCTTTGATGAAGCCGATGCCTTCGATGTCATCGATCAGACGATACGGATTTTCTTCCAGTTTTGCAAGGGTCATCATCTTGTAAGTATCGAGGAGTTTCATCGCGAGTTTTCCGGATAAGTTATACCCATACAAAGCAACCAAGATATGCTCGTGCATCTGGTTTTCGAGCAGTTGCTGGTAAAATTTTTCGATTCTGATGGCAGACAAACCAACCGCTTTCAAGACTGTTTTGTCTTTGAGAATCATTTGAATCGCGTTTGGACCTAGGATATCAACGATTTTTTCAGCGGTTTTCTGACCGATCCCATGAAAAAAAGACGATGAGAGATAACTGATGAGTCCCTGAAGACTCTGCAGTTCAGACTTTTTGAAAGACTCGACTTTCAGTTGTTCACCGTATGTCTGATGCTTGACCCAGTTACCGGTAAATTCATAATCAACATCCTCACTGACCATGGGAAAATAACCGACAATGGTGACGGTTTGGTTCGATTCGGTGATGACTCTTGCGATCGAGTAACTATTTTCTTCGTTGTGGAAGACATAGTTTTTGACTTTTCCCTTGATGGTGTCCATGCATACTCCTTGTTGGATATTGGTTTTGATCCTGATGATGAATCATCAAGGCATGAATGTTTTCTTAACTGTATTGTCTGACTTTGTCCTCGAAATAAGCTTCCTGGATGAATCCGGATCCCAAACAAACGTCTCCTTGGTAAAACGCACAGACTTGTCCGGGTGTGACGGATCTGATTATCTGTGGGTAGCGGACCATGATGGTTGAATCATCGATCCACGTGACATCGACATCATGATCATTTTGACGGTATCGGAACTTAGCCGTCATCTTGCCTGATAACTTGGGACCTCTCCAGACGACATCCGTGATGAGTGCACGATCGCTATAGAGGTGTGGATGTTCACCGTTCGGTTCTACATAGAGAGTGTTGGTCGTCAAATCTTTTCCTACAACAAACCAAGCACCGATTTCATCCTTGGATCCACCGATACCCAAACCTTTTCGTTGTCCGATCGTATAATTCATCAGACCATAGTGCTTTTTCACATAAGTCCCATCGAGTCTTCTCATATCGCCTTCTTGTGCAGGCAGATAGTTGGCTAAAAACTGACTGAAATGGCGTTCACCGATGAAACAAATGCCTGTCGAATCTTTTTTGGTCGCTGTGATCAATCCTTGTTCCTTCGCGATTTTTCTGACCATTGGTTTATCCAATGCACCGATTGGAAATAAGACATTCTTCAACTGATCGGTTCTGAGTTGTGAGAGAAAATACGTCTGATCCTTATTGGCATCTTTGGCTCTCATGAGTCTTGGTTCATCACCTGAGTGATCGATCTGCGCATAATGACCCATCGCGATATAATCAAAATCAAAACGTCTCGCATAATCGATGAATGCCTTGAACTTGATTTCGTTGTTGCATAAGACATCAGGATTGGGTGTTCTGTTTTTCTTGTATTCACTTAAGAAATAGGAGAATACTCTGTCCCAGTAATCTTCGATAAAATCGACCTTGTGCAAGACGATGCCAAGTTTGTTGGCAACCTCAAGTGCATCCATATAATCTTTTTCCTGTTCACAGACTTCATCGAAGACGGTTGGATTGCCCAAGACATCCCGATTGGTTGCACTATCCCAATTACGCATAAAAACGGCTTCCACATCGTAGCCGTCTTTGATGAGTAGATATGCGGCGACTGAACTGTCTACGCCACCGCTTAAACCGATGATTACTTTTTTACGCATGTATTCACTTTCTTTTCACATCACTGGGCATCCGGTATTGTCCCCTAGGAGACAGACTAATGCCGAGGATTTTTGGTCCCTCTGGGAGGGTTTGGCGTTTGAATTGCTGGGAATAGAACCGGCCAAAGAAACGCTTCACATAGACTTTCGCTTCATGTTCGCTCATGGCAAACGCATACTGAATGAGCCATTCGATCTTCTGCTCATCCGCACCTTGTTCCAAATGGTGATACAAAATGAAATCATTGACATCATAACGTCCAATCGATGCTTCAGTATCCTGGTTTTCAAGCAGTTCCGGTGTGATTGGTGCTTTTAAAATATGATTTAAGACATCAGATGCATGCTGATAGTCATGTTTTGCATGATAGTCAATCAGAAGTTGTACCCATGTTTTCGGCAACCCTGAGTTGACGCCATACATGCTCATCTGATCACCATTATAGGTCATCCATCCCATCGCAATTTCTGATAAATCACCTGTACCCAAGACAAATCCGCCATGCTTGTTGGCAAGATCCATCAAAATGAGTGTTCTCATCCGAGCTTGGGCATTTTCATAGGTAATGTCTTTATCTTCATGCTGGATTGATTTCAGATGCAAATCAACGGCATCATGGATCGGAATTTCAAAACGCGTCACGCCGAGTGCTTCCATCAAACGGTTGGCTGCCGATTTGCTGGCTTTCGATGTCGCGTTGGCAGGCATGGTGACAGCGATGATATCTTTCGGACTTCTGCCAAGTTTAATCATCGCCTGATGGCTCACGATGAGTGCAAGTGCCGAATCAAGACCACCCGATATGCCAATCACGATTTTAGAAGAACTCTTTGGCAGTGAGTCAATCCGTTTGATCAGTCCAAAGGTCTGAAGATGATTGGCAAGTTTGATCTCGCTCTCTAAGTCGACTGTAGGTATGAAAGGTTTCTGATTGAGTGGCTTTTCAAAATGGTAGTGATCACTCGTTTCAAACACAACAGGGATAAATTGGTAGTGATTTTGAATGAGCATGTGCATGTCACGGTAAGTTGAATCTTGTCGTTTCTGGTAATTGATGGCTGCAATGTCAATGTCAGCAGAAAGCACGGTGGAATCCATGTCAAAATCTGCATATTCAGCAACCATAACGCCTTGGGAGGCAATGAGTTTGTGTGCGGAGTAGACGACTTCGCTGGAGGACTCGAAATGTCCTGAGGAGGTATAGACGTAGGCTGCCATCTGTTTTCTGGAATGATCGAGCACCAAATGTCTTCTGACCATCGGTTTCCCGACACGTTCAGTGGATGCTGAAAGATTGAAAAAGAGATTTGCTCCAGCCAGACTCATGTCATCAGAGGGACTGTAAGCTGCCCAGAGATCTTGACAGATTTCAACACCGAAGCGGATGCCTTGTTCTGCATCTTCGAAGATCAGATAACCAAAAGGCACATCCTTGCCATAGAGCTTGATGGACTTCATCTGTGTCTTGAAGCCTGTATGGAACCAGCGCTTTTCATAAAACTCATGATAGTTGGGTAAATAGTGCTTGGGTACGACACCCAAGATCTTCTTTTGCTTGACGATGACTGCGCAGTTATACAAAATGCCATACAAATCCAAAGGAGCGCCTAAGATATAGACGCCTTGATAGGTCGTTTCTTCAATGATTTCTTTGAGTGTTTCCTTGGCTTCTGCAATATAGGATTCCTGATAGAAAAGATCAGAGGACGTATAACCTGTGACAGAAAGTTCAGGAAAGACAATGATCGCGGATGCCGTTTGGTTCAAGATGGAAAGAATGACATCTTTGTTGTGTTTGAGATCACCGACGCTGATTTTTGGAGTTGCTGCTGATACTTTGATCCATCCATGCTTATACATGTTTTGTCTCCTCATAGAGATGATTGTCTAAAATATACTGATATACCGAAGGTTTGAGATAAGGTGCTGCCTGTTTGATGTTGTTTCTGACCAATGTGGATGAAATGTTTCGATTGAATGTGATGAATGTAAACCGGTGCCTGATATGCGCAAACATTGCTTCAGCTTCGTTTTCAGAAAGTGATCCTTCTCTAGTCATCACGATGAAGGGATATGTCTCAAGTAACCTCTGATAGTCAATCCATTCGAAGAGACCGGATAACTGATCAGATCCGATGACAAAGTGGATATCACGATAGGATTTCGACAATTCATCCAGACTTGCCAGGGTACCTTTCCAGGTTCTTCTGGCTTCAAGATCGGAAACTGTGACATCAGAAGCACCATCAATCATCAGTTCGAGCATTTGAATCCGATGCTTGATTGAAATCAATGCTTTCTTGTTATAGTCATCACCCACGGGTAAAATCAAAATGCGAGACTGGGGGAAAGCCTCTTTGAGTTGGTCAATCATATGCTGATGTGCGATGGTTGGTGGATTGAATGAGCCACCAAAGACAATATGCATGACATCACCATCATTATTATAG
>DITG01000028.1 GCA_002422045.1 Acholeplasmataceae bacterium UBA6190 | reverse complement strand
ACCTGAAGAAATCGTTGATGCCATTCTCAATTTTGATAGCAAGGTGGTGGAATCATGATCCGATATGAAAAATCAAAAGGACTCACTGATGTCCATACGCATTATTGCCCGGGTTGTACCCACGGCATGCTTCACAAATTGGTTGCAGAAGTCTTAGACGAACTTGGGCTTCTTGGTAATACGGTTGGCGTCGCATCTGTCGGTTGTTCAGTGTTCAGTTATGAGTACTTCAACACCGACTTCCAGCAAGCGCCACACGGCAGAGCCTGTGCTGTTGCAACCGGTATTAAACGTGTCTTACCAGATCGCATTGTCTTCACCTATCAAGGTGATGGTGACTTGGGTTCCATCGGTATTGCAGAAGCCATTCATGCGGCCAATCGTGGTGAAAACATCACCGTGATTCTCGCAAACAATGCAACGTATGGCATGACCGGAGGACAGATGGCGCCAACGACTTTGATTGGACAAGTCTCAACCACTTCCCAGCAAGGCAGAGATCGCGCACAGCACGGTGCACCTTTAAGAATATCAGAAATATTCGGACAGATTGAAGCTGCAGCTTACGTGGAACGTGTTTCCATGCATGATGTCGGCAATATCAGAAAAACCAAAAAAGCCATTAAAAAAGCATTCACTTATCAGATGGAAGGCAGAGGTTTTACCATGATCGAAGTCATTTCGACATGTCCAGTCAACTGGGGCATGAAACCCAGACAGGCACTCGATTGGGCGAAAGAAAACATGATTCCCATCTATCCGCTTGGCGTCTATAAGGATGTGGTTCCTCATGATTAGAACCATACGCATTTCAGGTTTTGGCGGACAAGGCGTCATGCTGACAGGACAACTCTTAGCCTACGCTGCAAACAAGCAAGGTCTCTATAGTTTATGGGTACCGACCTATGGACCCGAAACCAGAGGTGGCACTGCCAATTGTTCGATCACCATCAGTGACAAACCGATTTATTCCCCAGTCTTTCAAAAATCAGACGATCTGATCATCTTCAATGAACCTTCACTGGCAAAATTTGGACATAAGATCAAACCTGGTGGAAATCTCTTTTATAACTCATCTTTGATTAAACCTGTGACAGAACCAACCGATATTCAAATTTATGCAGTTCCGATGAGTGAACTTGCACAATCTTTGGATAAACCTCAGGTTGCCAACATGGTGATGCTCGGTGCCTATTTGAAGAAGACGAACATTTTCAAGGAAGAGGCAATCATCGAGTCTCTTAAGTATCTACTTGGTACCAAGAAAGTTGGCATGGTACCCATCAATCAGACAGCACTTGCTATCGGATTTGAAGCATTAGCTTAGCAAAAAATCATTCAAGGACGACCTCATTCCAATGGGGTCGTTTTTCATTTAGATAGACTTTAAACTACCATGAAAGTCAATTGTCTACTATGATAGACAGAGTCCGCAAATATAAAAATAATCGAGGATTTCTATTGACGAACACTTCTTTTTTATGTATATTGACAATGAAAACGTTTACTTCATATCAAGTAAACTTGAAAGAGAGACATCACTCATGAAACTCAGAAATGCTGTCATCTTCATCTTTGTTGGACTCCTTGCATTGTTTTTGAGTGCTTGCAATGACACTTTGAGTGAAAAAGAGATCAGAGAGATCATTCAATCAGAAATCGATCAAATCGACATCCCTGAAACGCTCGATGATTCGATACAGTTGCCACAATCTGTGACAACGGATGGACATGTGATTGCCATTGAGTGGACCAGTTCCAATCCTAGTTATCTTTCCAATACCGGAAGTGTCACACGTCCATCTTTTGAAGTGGGAAACCAATCCGTGACATTAAGTGCAACATTCAGTTATCTTGGGATATCCATCAACAAAACCTATACCATGACGATTTTAAGTCTAGAACAAATCGTGATCACTTGGACAGTTGTCTTTGATTCCCAAGGTGGTTCTTCAGTGCTTCCAATCGATCAGATTCCGTCAGGTTCAACCATTGCTCTACCTCAAAATCCACTCAAGTCAGGCTATATCTTTATAGGATGGTATTCGGATGCCTCATTGACTCAACCCTTTGTGTCAAGTTTACCCATTGTTTCAAATCTGACACTCTATGCCAAATGGCAAGCTATACCGATCACGTATACTGTAGCCTTTGATACACAGGGCGGATCTCCAGTTTCGATGATCACAGGCATTCCATCAGGCTCAACCTTCGAACTTCCTCCTGATCCAGTGAAATCAGGATTCGACTTCATCGGGTGGTATCTTGATTCGGAACTCAATACGCCCTACATCAGTTCACCAGTGATTACCAATCTCACACTTTATGCCAAATGGCAAGCTATACCGATCACATATACTATTACCTTTGATACACAAGGTGGATCACCAATCGCTATAATCACAGGCATTGCATCGGGGTCCACATTTGAACTACCTTCAGATCCTGAAAAATCAGGATTCGACTTCATGGGCTGGTATCTTGATTCAGAATTTAATACACCTTATATCACTTCACCTCTTTCAACACATCTCACACTCTATGCGAAATGGGAGATCATCGTCATTACCCCAGAAGGCACACCAATCAGTACTGCTTTAGAATTCAATCAACTCTCAAACAGTGGTTTACCCGGTGTTTACTATTTGGCCAACGACATTGACTTTTCGAATCATGTATGGCAATATGTCAATTTCAATTTCTCTGGAACCCTCAATGGCAACGGGAAAACTATATCCAATCTCACACTGCACGGTACTGATCGAACAGGTATCTTCTCAAGAGTCAAAGTTGCAACCATCTATAACCTGACGTTGGACAACATTCAAATCACATCAGCCAATCGTGCAGGCATTCTTGTCGGAGAAGCAGATGGAGATTTGGTCAATCTCTATGACATTAGGATATTGAATTCATCAGTATCAGGAAACAGCTCCAATGGTGTCGGTGGATTGATAGGTTATTCTAAATCAGGATTCCGGCTCAGTGTTTCAAACATATACATCGAAAACACGACTGTCCAAAACACTTCATCAGCAGCAGGTGGATTGATTGGCATGACTGAGGGAAGTATCGTTTCCATTGAAGATATTCAACTGATGAATGTTTCAGTCACTGCAAGCAACAGAGCAGGTGGCATTTACGGAGAAATCAAAAATGGAGCCACTGTGACGATGTCACGTCTCATCATGGATACCAAGGTGACAACCGCTCAATATCTCGGAGGGATTATTGGACGAAACCAAATGGTATCTGGTGTTGTTTTAAGTGATGCACTCATTTCAGGCGAATTGAAATCGACCAACAAAGATGCAGGTCACATCAGCGGGGATTTGCCGATCTCAACAGTCAATCGAGTATTCACAGCAGGATTGATACTTACAGGTACATTCAATAAACAAAATGTTAGTTTATCAAACATGGAAAGTTCAATCGACTTGTTGAACTTGGAATGGTGGGCAGATAACCTACCCAACATTGTTGATCATGAACTGTGGACTTACAATCATCCATGGTTTGGACTGATTCGTCCAACCTACATACCCACTGACAGTCATCTGATCACGCTTGTCTTATCCAACGGATTGGATCATGGAACGCTTTATGTCAAATCAGGACAACCACTCCTTGTTCCCCCTGTTCCAGTGTATGCAGGGCACATTTTCCAAGGTTGGTATCTGGATTCGAGTTTTTCGACTGCCTATATTGATCAGACCATCATCACTGAGCCATTAACGCTATATGCCAAATGGTCTCAACTACCCACGCATACAGTCACCATTGACAATCAGACATTGGTGGTCATTGAAGGAACTCGAATCGAGGAACCTAATTCACCTTATCAGCTCGGGAAAGTATTCATCGGTTGGTACATTGGCGATACGCCGTATGACTTCAATCAGATTGTTTCTGGTCCTCTCACCATCGTTTCTCGTTATGAAGATGCAGAACAGTTCACATTATCCTTGAACACCATGCAAGAAGAACCACTCATTCATCTTGTATTTTACTCGAATCAACAGATTTCTAATCTGCCTATTCCAATCAAATCAGATCATCGCTTCATCGGATGGTATGTGGATCAAGGGCTCACCATCAGCTTTAAGATGGATTATCTGTCATCCAACATCACTGTCTACGCAAGATATGTTGAAATCAGCGCACTCATTTTGGATGAACCTTTTGATTATGCCGTTGGCACACATCTGGGCAATACAATATGGAACGCATCCAAACCAGGCACAGCAGTGATTTCTGATTCCCAGACACTGCAATTGACTGAAACTGAAAATGAGTCCATCTATGAACGTCTGATTGGTACATTGATTGACGGTAGATATATCTTATACTTTGAATTTCAGCAAGGTACTGGTGGCGCTGCTTTCACCATTGAATTAACAAACGGAACAACCAGAGTACTGACCGTCGGTGCGAATCGAGCCAATCGATTCACATTCAGAAATCCTGATGGCACAGAAACTGCGATACCAACGACGGTAACCAGTGTGATACCCAATCAGTATCTTCAGGTTTACGTTGTCTTTGATACTGAATTCAATACCTACCAATACTTTGTCAGACAACAAGGTATTCTCTTGGAACTGACTCCAGTAGGCGGAATTCCGTTTGCAAGTTCATTGGATATCAACACCATCCGCATCCGTATTGTAGGACATAAGAATTTGCCGAGTGCAAATCCTAACACATGGATCAAGAACCTTGTGATTGACTCATCCAGTTTGGAAATTGGACACCAATCGATTTATGATCCTGTAGAAGGTATCGATTTCCAAGTGTTAGTCGATGATGTACATGGAATACTCGATATCCCATTCATGGATAATATCAGAGGAAACATCAGACTGGCATCTTCATTGAATCAAGTTTTGATTTCATGGAGCTCTTCGAATTCAAGCATCGTTGATGTTGATGGCAGTGTCACCAGACATCCCACCGATGATCAGATTGTGACACTGACAGCAACCTTGACCAAAGGTTTAATCACAAGACAAAAAGTCTTTGTTTTAACCATCAAGTCATTGCAAAGTGTTGAATTGTTCAATGATGATGATTATCATCTGACAGGTTTTGCATCTGGATATATTTCCATTCCGAATCTGAGGGAAGGTGATCCAGGATATTATGTCGTGACCAATGAAAGAGAATTCATGCTTGCGATCAACGCTGAAAATAGTGCAAGCAAAGGCACAACTGCAGCAAGAATTATTGAAATACGTAGTGATTTGAACATGGGCTATCTAGAAGTTCAAAGACTCTATGGAACATTCAGTAATCTTACAGCGCATGCTACACCAAAAATGCATCCGATATTGAAAGAAACTGGCATTGGCAAGATTGTGATTCAGGAACGCGATGGCAACAACAGCAAGTATCATGAAGGTCTTGTCATATTCTCGAAAACTGGACATACCATTAGGCATGCCGCATTTACGATCAAACGTTCAAACAACATCGTCATCAGAAATCTCAAGTTTGATGAACTCTGGGAATGGGATGAAGCGACCAAAGGTGATTATGATTCCAATGACTGGGATTATTTCACCATTGACACCGTTGATGGTATCTGGTTCGACCATATCGAATTAGGCAAGGCTTATGATGGACTTATAGACTTCAAAGCAGGTAGTAGTGTCACTCAGACAGTTAGAAATGCAACATTCTCCTATATGAAACTGATCTTTGTCCCAAACGCGTTCATACAGGCACAGTTTGATTATCTTGAAGCGAACCGTCAGTCATTTAGCTACTATAATGCCATGAGAAATGCTGGCATGTCTGTAGAGGAAATCATGGAACTCAACAGTTTCCAGAAAAAGGGATTTCTGCTTGGTGGCAGTTCTCTACGGGTGGGTAATGTGTTCACGTTAACGATCCATAACTCCTACATCAAGAATCTTCAGGATCGTTTGCCAAGACTTCGTGGTGGTGATGTGCATCTGTTCAATATCATCTATGATGCAACAGATGTCTATGAAATGAGAAATGAAGTGAGATTGAAATATCCTGATTTGTTCCTCAGGGCAGAATATAACCGTCAGTTGACCAATCAGGCAATCATCACGACAGAAAATGGTGCTATTTTGGCTGAAACATCAATCTTCAAAGGTGTTTCGCAGGTGATCAAGTCCAATCAGGTTGGCACAGATCATCCCATCATGACAGGTAAATATCAAGTGTTGGAAAGTATGTATGTGCTCGGTGACTATGTCTTTATAGGTTCATCAGAAGATCTAGGAACACCATTTGTCAGAAGCAATTCAGAGCCTATTCTACCTTTCTCTTGGACAACAATTTCAGCGTTACCCTATCAAGATTATCGGTTGGTTCAAGTCAATGTCCTAGAAGAATATTTGAAATCCGGTATCTTGGGTACTACCGATAGACCCTTTGATTGGCTAAGTATCCATGGGAAACCCATCACTTCATGATCATTGAAATCGATTTTCTCGGACGATCATCAAAATTTAACTTGGATAAAAAGCCTATAGATTCATTGGCTAAAGTGAGGGCATATCACCGATATGTCCTTTTCTCACGTGGGATATTCATCAACTTTACACATACTTACAATTTTCCATGTTATAATGAAAAAAAAGACATATTAAAGATAAGGGTGAATTCATGAAACTCGATTACAAAAAGACGTTTTACGTTGGTTTAGCATTCTTTATCATTACCATTTTCTGGCAGACTTATGATTCGATCATCACGAAGATCTTGATTGACAAATTCGGTCTCAACCAGACATGGTCAGGTGTCGTCATGGCACTCGACAATGTGCTTGCTCTGTTCATGTTACCGCTTTTCGGAGCCATTTCCGATAAAACCAATCATAAACTTGGTAGACGCACGCCATATGTCATCATCGGTACAGTGGTTGCAGCATTCGCATTCATCGGACTGTCATTCATTGATAATGCACAAACTGTCCGTATTGAAAACTCGGCCATTATTGGGTTATATGAAAATGTGAGAGACTCTGAAGATGATGAAAGAAAGCAAGTTTCTTTCTGGAATTCT
Source organism: Acholeplasmataceae bacterium UBA6190 (assembly GCA_002422045.1). Classification (GTDB taxonomy): domain Bacteria; phylum Bacillota_I; class Bacilli_A; order Acholeplasmatales; family Acholeplasmataceae; genus Peloplasma. Next base: position 27,696 of record DITG01000028.1, on the reverse strand, counting down.
GCGATCGTTTCTATGAAAGCAGAACGAGATTTGGCACTGCTCAATTCTGAAATCACACAAAAGCAATATACGACATGGGAAAATGATGTCTATGTGAAGATGCAAGAAGTCATGAGTGGACGTCTCACAGGGGAAGTGACACCACTTGATTTGTCCTATCTTGATGGGTTCTATCATGTGTATTTATCAGCACTCGCATGGCAAATCACTGCAGCAAATCCTTTGAACTTCATTGTGTTCGTCGGTGTTTTATTGATTGCTCTGGTGGCAATGTCAGTGTTCAGATCTCCAGCTGTTTCATTGATGCCGGATGTGACCATGAAGCCACTCAGATCCAAAGCCAATGCCATCATTAATCTGATGGGCGCAGCAGCAGGTGTGACATCACTCGTGCTTTTGACAGTCTTCGGACTTGGTGGAAGATCTTATGTCAATTACACCATGGCATTCATCTCAGTGGGTCTGATCATGTTACTCATTCTTGCATTCTTCTTGTGGAAAGTCAAAGAGCCCAAGATGGTAGAGCAAAGAGAAAAAGATGATCTCAAGTTTGGCCTTGTCGAAGATGAAACTGAAGTCCATGACATGAGTGACTTGCCAAGAGATAAGAAAATTTCTTTATACCTGATTTTAGGATCAGTCTTCTTATGGTTCATGGGTTATAACGCTGTCATGACCAAAGTCTCAGACTATGCTCCTAAAATCCTACAACTGCCCTCATTCACGTTACCACTCTTAGTTGCCAATGTGACAGCCATCATCGCCTTCATTCCAATTGGTATTCTTTCGACTAAGTTTGGCAGAAGAAAGACCATCCTTGCGGGTATTGTCTTACTAACACTTTGTTTTGGATCTGTATTCTTCCTAACCAAAGAAACCGGATGGATCATGTTCATCGTGTTCGGCTTGACAGGTATCGGTTGGGCGACCATCAACGTCAACTCTTATCCGATGGTTGTTGAACTTGCCAAAGGTTCCAATGTCGGCAAATATACAGGGTATTATTATTCCTTCTCCATGGCTGCACAAATACTGACGCCGATTCTGTCAGGATTCCTGATGGATCAGATCAATCCCAAAGCACTGTTTCCTTATGCGACATTCTTTGTAGCCCTTGCATTCATCACCATGTTCTTTACGAAACATGGAGACTCCAAAGCTGAAAAGAAGAGCGTTCTTGAAAACTTTGATGTTGACATGGATTAATGTCTTATATAACACCTTGCCGAGTGCAAGGTGTTTTTTTTAATCATTACATCATTTCATAAAGAAACAAATCTTGACTATACAAGTAATCATGCTATAATAGGATTAAAGACTTCAGAGGTGAAGATATGCCTAAAATTGTTTTACTTCCGCTTGACGAAAGACCTTGTAATACCATCTATCCAGATCAGCTTTTTAACATCAAAGACATTCAACTTGTACAGCCAAATGCAAGCGTTTTGGGTCAAAAGAAAAAGCCTGCTTCCCTAGAGATGATCGATCAGTTTCTCATCCATGAAACCCAGGATGCATATGGTCTTGTGATATCGATGGACATGTTGCTCTATGGCGGCATAGTGCCATCCCGACTGCACTATCATCAAGAAAGCATGCTTGAGTCAAGATATGCTGTGATCGAAACGATCAAGAAAAACAATCCGAATATCATCATCTATGCTTCAGACCTTGTGATGAGATGTCCACAATACAGTTCAAGTGATGAAGAACCTGATTATTATCAACAATGTGGCAAAGAAATTTTTCTGACAGGTTTTTTAGGTCACAAGGTTGAAATCGGCATCGCATCTGCTCAAGAAAGACAAACCTTAGAATCCATTCAGGTTCCGGAAAGTGACTTGAATGATTACTTGCACCGACGCAGTGTCAATCAAAAAATGAACATCAAATCATTATCCTTTGTGAAACAAGGTCTCATTGATTTTCTTATCATTCCACAAGATGATGCAGCAGAATATGGATTCACATCAAAGGATCAGATGGCCATCAAAAAAGTCATCGATCAGTATCAAATTCAATCCAAAGTCTACATGTATCCAGGCGCAGATGAAGTTGCCAATGTACTGATTTCTAAATTGATCACAAGATTCCATCATCAAAAACCGGCTTTTTACCTGTATTATCCATCATCAACGTCACATCAGACGATTCCTTTATTGGAAGACCAGACACTTGAAGTGACCATCAAGTCACAAATTCGATCTTCAGGCGGTCGAGTGGCTTCCTCGATATCTGAAGCTGATATCGTTTTATTTGTCAACGCGCCAGCAGAATTGATGCAAAGCAACGCTTATCTGCATGTCGAACGCAAGGAAGTCGAAAGGAGAAAACGGAATCTCATCGATTTCGTGGAACAAATTGATGATGTCATTCATATTCATGGGAAAATCGCAGCCATCGCGGATGTATTCTCACTCAATGGCTCGGATCATGAGTTGATGATGCTGCTTAACCAAAAAGGTTTATTGGATAAGGTGTCTGCATATGCTGGATGGAATACGTCATCCAATACACTTGGAACAACCATTCCGTTTGCTATTCAATGTTTGCTATATCCAAAAGAAAAACAACTCAAGGATTTCCTAATGAGTCGGTATGTCGAAGATTATGGATACATGGCATATGTCAAAACCTTAATCAATCAGCAACTCGGAAAGATGGGGATGAATTACTTCGATGTGTCAAAAAATCAAACAACTGTGGAATCTATGATTCATGATGAACTTAGAAAATTTAAAGATATTTATCTGAGTTCGATTACCCATCATATTGATATCATCAGTGTATGGATGCCATGGAAACGCATGTTTGAAGTTGGCGTTCGTGTCAAATATCTGTACTAAAAAACAAAAAGCACTCACGTGCTTTTTTTAGTATCCTTATGATGTAAGTAAGCACCGAGCATTCCGGCATCGTTGAAGTACTTTGGAAGTCTGATTTCGACATGATCAATATAATAAGAAGGCAAATGTAACCGGAGTGTTTGAGTGATTTCTTCGATGAATTTTTCTTTTCGGTTACTAATACCACCACCGATGACGATGACTTTTGGATTTAAGGTGAATATCAGGTTTGCGATACCCAATGATAGAAAATGATAGAAACGATGAACAACGGCATGGGCAATGATGTTGCCTTGGTCATACATCTTAAAAAGCGATTCACCATCAGAAACCATCAAGTCATGATCCTTCGCATCTTGAATCAATGCATTGATAGATGCTAACTTTTCAAAATGCTTACCGGTAATGTACATTTTTCCCCATTCCCCAGCACTGAATGCATGTCCTCTGACAAGATGACCCGAATGGATAATCGCACCTCCTATGCCAGTACCAACCGTCAATGCAATCAATTCATCCGTGGGACAATCAGCTAGCCTGGATTCAGCCAAAGCAGCGCAATTGACGTCATTTTCTACTGTTGTCATCAATTGAGTTCCTTGTTCGACCATCTGTTTGATGTTGATTCCAATATAATCGGGAATTGCATCTGTTGCAGACAAGACGATACCTTGGAATGGTTCAATCACACCAGCACTGCTGATGGCGATACCATCGATAGGAGGATAGGCTTGTTTCAATTGATTGGATAAACGAATGATTTGACTGATGATGTGATGACCGCCGAGATGAGCTTGAGTCTCAATCATCGATTTCTTCAGAAAAGACATATGGTCATCAATGACACCATATTTGATGAATGTGCCCCCAATATCGAATGATAAAATCATGATGTGATCACTTCGGGTAATGAAACTGTCGTTTCATTGAATTTGGATAACGTTATGCTCATATCGAATACAATAGAATTTCTTGTCATCGTAAAGAAGATTTGATTGATTTGTTCATTTGAAAGTGTCATTCTAAAATTTGAAGTAATTGAACTTCCTAAAAAAAGTTGTAAACTGGAATAATATTCCATTCTAAGGACATAAGTCTTGACTTCATCAATGATTTGTTCAACAAAATAATCCGATGAAAAGTTTGCTAAAAATTGAAGTTCAGTCGTTCCCTTCTCGCTACAATTCACAGTTGTTTTCTGCCAAGATAATTGTTTCATTTCATAGAGGTAGCATGTATCACCATCGACCTCGTAATAGATGACTTCATCAAGTACATCAATACGCATGTAGGCTTCATCAATCTCGACAATCATCAAATACGATTCAGTACCAGAATTGAACTGGATATGCATGGTATAACCAAGCGCTTGATTCCAGTTGAGAATGGCTTGATCAATAGCCTGCAATTTGACGATTAGTGTTCTGTTCACCACAGTCTGATTGCCTGCCAAATCAGAAACAGTATAGGTGATGATGTATGTACCTGCAACTTGTATATCGAACGCGCCTGTAACAACGATTTGACTCGACAGGTTGCCATCGACATTGTCAATTGCAGTGATACCTGAGGTCGGATCAAATGAATCACCGACAGTAATGGTGATCTCATTTGCTCCACTGATGATAGGAGCAGTAGTGTCTACAACAACCGTTGGAATGGTTTCTGTAGGTTCTGTGGGTATTTCATTGCCCCCACACGCATGAATAAATAAGGACACAAGCAAGATCAGTCCAGTGATAAATGTTTTTCTCATAGTTCATACCTCTCACAATTTTAAGTATATCACAGCATACATGTATAGTCAATTTGATGCTGGTCATAAGTTAAAAAAACAATCAAAGAAAGCGCATACTCGACATGATTATGAAGATATAGGTCTCTTTATGTCGGAAAAGACTCAAAATAGGGGTAAAAACAAAATTGAAACTGCAAAAATATTCAAAATGCATAGACAAGTATTGAAACCGCTTTTATTGTGTGATATTATACTTGTAGAGACAAGTTGAAAAAAGTTCAGTTTAGTCTTAAAAAAATTCAGAAAAGGAAAGTGAAACAAATGAAGAAACTTTTTACTTTATTAGTCATTTTTGCACTATCGCTTGGTCTGTTCGCGTGTGGCGAAGATATCAGTTATCTTCCAGTCGATGATTTTACTCAGTTTGAGGAAGAAATCCAAGCAGAAGTTGATCGTCGAATTAACGAAGCACTTGAACAATACTTCACTCAAGCACAAATCGAAGCGATGTTGGAAGACTATTTAGCTGTCAATGATTACACTCCATATTCTCCAGCACTTGCTGCAGAATTGAATACAGCAGCCAATAATCTGACACTCCCATCCGCAACGCTCGTTTCGGATATCACATTGCCAACTGTTCCAGGTATTCTCGTTGTTTGGCAGTCATCTCACCCACAATATGTCAATACCAATGGAGATGTAACTCAACCTTCATTCACGACAGGTGATGTTTCCGTACAATTGACAGCATTCCTGATTAAGAATGGTCAAGTGACTTCCAAGTCATTTACAGTCAATGTGCCAGCGCAACCAGAAACTGACGCTGAAAAGATGGAAAAGGCAATTGGTGCAATTGGAACCTTACTTGAATCTGCAACATATACAGAATCCGTTAATTTACCAACAACGATTTACGGAGCAAATATTCAATGGGTATCCACAAATCCTAATTACTTTAGTGCAACTGGTAAAGTGTTACGTCCTCACTTTGACCAAGTTGACGCTGCTGTCACACTTACAGCATACATCAGCGCAGGTACCAGATTCCAACTCTATCAAAAAGCATTAACAGTTCCAAAGATGGAATTCAAACAATATGGTCTGCTTGCTTCTGGTCCATTCAATGCAGCAAACGTGAATGCAACGACTGGAGCTCCTCTGACATTCAAACTTGTCTCTCAAGAAGGTCATGAACTGTACATCCCATATTCAAACGTCAATGCTGAATTTATCAACAACAACTCACCATATCCATATGTCTACACACCAGCATTCAGTGGCACTCAAGTTCCACTTGTGCATAACGTCAACGGTTCTGTCATTGCAAGCGGTTTTGGCGTTGCGCATGTCATCGTTGACAACGTCGTTGAAACGATTTATGATGGCATCAGCAACCGTATCTACAACACGGATCATGAAGGTGGATTCATTGCAAATGCTACCAACTATCTGTCCAACATCCCAATTCCTGAAAACGGATATGTCGTTGTATTCCACAACAGTGCGGCTACCATCGGTAACACACTCAATGGTAGAGAATTCGGTAGAAATATTCTTGGTGTCAACGTTGCAGCATTGGGCAAGACACTCACGATGGTAGGTTTAGGACTGGATGACATCGGTGTCCAACTTGATGGCGGCGTATTCTGGAGAGGTTTCGTAGAACTCACTGTACCATTCCAATACATCAACCCAGCACCTTATAGAATGTTCACCAACTGGGCAAACAGAGCAACTGAAGCACTTGTTTCAAACTTTGCATTCTTCCAAAGCCTCAGTATGACTTCCGATTCAATGGCTCCACTTGCAGATGGTACCAATGTCACTGGTGCATATCCATTATTGTTCAATGGCGCATACTTTGACACATACAGCACAGGCGCATATCCAGTCACTGTAGTCAATACAGGTCAAGGATTCACACTCGCAGCTGTAATGAGTCCGGAAGCTGAAAGAACACAAATCATCCAAATTCAAGAACAAGATAAAGAAATTATTCTGACAAACCAATTCGAAATCACACGCGTTTATGATGGTATTGGTGGATCGATTAAGAATAAAGGCGCTGCTCAAACACCACTCGCTGGCGGAGATTCTGGCAAGAACATGGGATTTGGCAGAGATTCATTCCTCGCGTTCTGGGCAAACAATGGCGTAGATTATGCAGCAGACACACACAACAGACGTATTGCAGCAGACTATTTCTATGCAATTGAAAACTGGGTATGGGGATTCACTCCGATTGAAGCGGAAGACCTACTTGCAGCAGGATATCGCAAATATTTATTCATCGACATCTTTGATCAATTCGAATTTGTAGAATAGTAAACTTATATAGACAACATAAAACGGGATCTGAAACAGATTCCGTTTTTCTTTTTCATGCATCGAATCACGAGTTGTACATAAGTATTCTTTAAGAATTACTTATAAAATCGAGATATTCACTTGATAAGCAAGTTAAAAATATGTATAATACTTATATAGACAACTAAAAAATACTGATCACACGTTGAAATTTGTGGCTGAGGTGTCCAAAGATGAATATCAAAAAAATAACCATCATCATCATAGCAGCGATCATGACCACCCTTTTTTTGATTGTTGCACTTCAACAGCAAGAATCTTTTTTAACACATGCATTTCAGATTGGTGTAGATATCGAACCTTATGAAGACGAAGAATATATCAATTACCTATCTCAGAACACCATGCACAGACCGAATCTAGAAATCGAAGTTGACCATAGTTACATTGATATGTCCAGCACGGGTGTCACGGTTATTGATGGACTAACCTACCAAAAACCTCATGAATTGATACTCACAGATGAGTCAGCTCAACTGAAGTTTGAGTTCTTTGTTCCTGAAGCTGGTTACTATAATCTTGAAATGACCTACTTTCCTATTGAAGGCAAAAGCAGTCGAATTGAAAGAAGACTACTTATCAATGGAGTCATGCCGATACGCGCAGCGTCTCGACTCACATTTGAGCGTGTTTGGAAAAACGAACGAGAGACTTTCTTGAAAGATCGTAACGGCAATGATATCATTCCTCGACAAATCGAATCTCCAAAATGGTTAACTGAAGTCATTTCTGATAGTGATGGACTAATCCCTGGACATTTATTGTTTTATTTCAACGAGGGTGCCAATACCCTTAATTTGCAATCACTTAAAGAACCATTACTGATTGAAAACATCAAACTCATTCAATCCGACGATGCCCCCACATATGAGACATATTGGTCCACACATGCCAGTAAGCCAGATTTGCTTAATGGCGATGAGATGATCATCATTCAAGGTCAAGACATCTATGAAAAATCATCACCAACACTCTATCCTCTAGCGGACCGCACGTCACCGATCACATCACCCCAAAGTTCATACCAACTTCTTGCCAATATTGGCGGAGGATACAACTGGCGTGTTGTCGGTGACTGGTTGACCTACAAATTTGACATTGAAACACCTGGATTCTATCAAATCAGCGTTCGTGCAAAACAATCCTACATTCGTGGTGCCTATGTTTCTCGTGCACTCAAAATCGATGGCGAAGTGCCTTTCAAAGAAGTTTCAAATATCCCGTTTGTCTATTCGGGGAATTTTACACTTTATGAGTTCGGAAAAGAAGATGTCTATGAATTTTACCTGGATGAAGGCCCCCATGAACTTTCGCTAGAAGTTGTGTTAGGTGATTTTAATGCTCCCATTCGAGAAGTGAGTGAAGTGATCAACGACTTAAACAAAGCATACCGCGATATCATCATGATCACGACAGCACAGCCTGACATCTATCGTGATTATCAACTGACGAGTCGCTTGCCTGATTTACTTTCTTCTTTTAGAAGAACTAAAGAAACACTTGAACGCATCTCGCAAGATTTTTATACCATGACCAATGAGAGCAGTCAGCATACAGTGATCCTTGATAAAGTGGCATTACAACTCGAAGCTTTCTTGGAAAAACCTGAAACCATCCACAGAAGATTAGCCGAATATCAAAATAACATCTCGGCATTGGGAACCTGGATTCTGGAAATCAAGGAGCAGCCTTTGGCGATTGACTATATTGCCATTCATAGCCCAGCAGTCAAGATTGACCGTTTTGAAGCTAGTATATTTCAAAATATCTGGTTTGGCATCAATAACTTCATCGCTTCGTTTGTGGTTGACTACAATAGTCTCTCCAGTGTTTCAGATCTCAACGATACCCAAGGTTCAGTCACAGTCTGGATTGGAAGCGGTAGAGATCAAGCCAATATTCTCAGACGCATGATAGATGAAGAATTCACCAGTGTCCACAATATCGGCGTTAACTTGCAACTCGTTTCGATGGATGTTTTGTTGCCATCGACACTGACCAACAAAGGCCCAGATGTCGCCATCGGCGTCGGTAACCAGATTCCGGTCAATTATGCCATGAGAAATGCTGTGTATGACATCTCTCAGTTTGATGATTTCAACACAGTCAGTAACAGATTCCAAACCAGTGCGTTTGAGCCCTTCTATTATCAAGGCGGATATTATGCACTACCGGACACTCAACAATTCCCAGTCATGTTTTATCGCAAAGACATCCTTGACGAATTAAACATCGAAATTCCCGAAACATGGGAAGATGTCATCAGTATCATCCCTGAACTTCAACGCGTCAATCTGGATTTCTATTTGCCTATAGACATCGTTGAAGCTGTTCAAGGCATCCTCCCACCTAATGTCATGTTTACAACACTGCTTTATCAAAATGGCGGTCAGTTGTACATGAACGAAGGCCGTGAATCCGGTCTTTCGGAACGTGTTGCATTGGATGCATTCAAACAATGGTCTGATTTCTATACTAACTATCGCTTTCAGATTCAAGCAAACTTTGTAAACCGATTCCGTTCGGGTGAAATGCCGATTGGCATCGCATATTACAGCATGTACAACACGCTTTCCGTATTTGCACCGGAGATTTCTGGTCAGTGGGGCTTCACCAATGTTCCTGGAGTCAGACAAGCAGACGATTCTATCAACAATATTGTTCCAACCACAGGGACTGGCATTATTTTGTTGAATCAATCCAAAAACAAGGAACTTGCATGGACATTCATGAAATGGTGGACATCAGAAAATACGCAAGTTCGATTCGGTCGTGAAATGGAAGGTATTTTGGGAGCAGCTGCGCGATATCCTACAGCCAACGTGTCTGCATTGTCACAATTGCCTTGGCCAAGTGAAGATCTATTGGTCTTGCAATCTCAATGGGCAAATACATTTGGCATACCTGAAGTTCCAGGAGGATATTTCACGGGCAGACACATCGATAATGCACTCCGAAGAGTCATTAACACCGGTGCGAATCCAAGAGATACCTTGTATGAATATACCATCATCATCAACAATGAAATTAGGACCAAACGCAAAGAATTTGATTTGGATTAAGGAGTGCTTTCATGAATCATGTTGTGATCAAGAAATCTAGAATAAAGCGCTACTTGGATGAACGTAGAGATAAGCGAATGAACATCAAAGAATCTCAAAAAAGAGCATTCAAGAGAAGTCGCGAACTTTACATACTCATGGCTCCGTATTTTTTGCTTTTTTCACTATTCACTATCCTTCCAGTATTGATTTCAATTCTATTCAGTTTCAGCTATTTCAATTTGCTTGAATTTCCTGATTTTAGTGCGGGATGGGAAAACTATCGACGCCTATTCTTCGAAGATGACGTATTTCTCATCGCATTGAAGAATACAATCATGTTTGCAGTCATCACTGGTCCATTGGGATATTTGGGTTCCTTTGTCTTCGCATGGCTGGTTAACGAACTCAAGCCCAAAGTCAGATCCGTCATGACGCTCATCATTTATGCACCCTCTATCAGTGGAGGAGCATACATCATCTGGAGACTCATCTTTTCAGGAGACATGTATGGTTATGCCAATTCAATTTTAATTCGTTTAGGCATTATCCTAGAGCCAATTCAGTGGCTTCAAAATCCAGAATTCATTCCTTTCATCATCATTTTGGTCCAGCTTTGGCTGAGTCTAGGTGTCTCATTTCTAGCATTCATCGCAGGATTGCAAGGTGTTGATCGCACTTTGTATGAAGCTGGAGCTGTGGACGGACTTAAAAATCGCTGGCAAGAACTTTGGTATATCACACTGCCTTCCATCAAGCCTCAGCTGATGTTTAGTGCCGTCATTCAGATCACTGCATCGCTCGCGATTGCAGAAGTTGCAATGAACATTGCAGGATTTCCTTCGGTTGGTTATGCCGGACACACGATTGTTACGCATTTGATCGATGTCGGTAATCTGAGATTTGAAATGGGTTATGCCAGTGCGATTGCAACACTATTGTTCATCATCATGCTTGGATCCAACCTTATTGTACAAAAGATGTTGAGAAGGGTGGGAACCTAATGAAGCAAAAGCAGAAGACGCTTGTCATCCCAAAACCTCAAAAATCGTTGGCGTATCGCAGTATCAAAAAGATCATGAAACTCATTCAGCCAGGAAACGCACTCAACAGATCGCTCGGTGGCGATGTGATTTTACTGTTGACACTTTTGATTTTTGGCATGTTTACCGCCTACCCGATGGTATTTATCATCAACAATGCATTCAAACCCCTATCAGAAATCCTGATATTCCCACCTAAATTGTTTGTGAGAAACATCACACTGAATAATTTCAGAGATCTGATACAACTGATGGCGGAATCATGGATTCCTGTGTCAAGATATGTTTTCAATACCGTACTCATCACAGTTGTCGGTACAGCTGGGCATGTCCTCTTTGCCTCGATGGCAGCATATCCTTTGGCCAAACATATTTTTCCCGGTTCTAAGGGCTTGAATAAGATCATCGTCTATTCCTTGATGTTCAATGGTGCGGTCACTGCGATTCCTGCCTATGTGATTATGTCTCAATTGGGATTGATCAATTCACTGTGGGCGATTATTTTGCCAGCATTCGCATTCAGTCTAGGGTTATACCTGATGAAAAACTTCATGGAACAGATACCAACAACATACATCGAATCTGCTTATATGGATGGTGCATCAGAGTTCAAGATTTTCTGGCACATTGTCATGCCACTGGTGAAGCCTGCTTGGCTCACGTTAATCATCTTGTCGTTCCAAACACTTTGGGGGACAACAGGCGGTCAATACATCTATGATGAAGCGTTGAAACCGCTGTCGTTTGCCTTAAACCAAATTGTTGGAGGTGGCATTGCCAGAACTGGCGTGGTTGCCGCTGTAAGTCTATTCATGATGATTGTTCCCGTCACTGTCTTTGTCATCTCGCAAAGTTCAATCATCGAGACCATGGCACATTCTGGTATCAAGGAGTAAAAACATGAAAAAAATCATCTTACTCAGTGTAGCATTATGCATATTCATTCTTGGGTTTTCATTGTCGATTTCTGCTGAAGTCAATTATCCAAGTTACACCTATGATTACTGGAGGACCCCTCTGCCTTCTGTGATTCCATATCGAGTTCAGAAAGTGGTCTTGGGCACATCGATAGACGTCACGACACCAGATGACACTTCACCTCAAAAACTCAAGAATATTGAAGATCTTTTTGTGACTGATACACATTTTTATGTGGTAGATAACGCGTCAAAAAAAGTGGTCATCACCAATAAGGATTTTCAAGTCGAGCAGATTTTATATAAGTTTCAATACGGTATCGATGATGATAGTCAACCACTCTATCATGCGCTTGTTAGACCAAGAGGAATCTATGTGACTTCCGAATTCATCTACATTACGGATGAAAACGACTTGAGAAATGGATATATTTACATCATCAATCATCAATACGAATTGGTTGCACGTATTGGCAGACCTGATCATCCGACGTACAATACAGATGTCTTCAAGCCTAATAAAATCGTCGTGGATCAAGCAGGACGCATGTATATTGTCGTTGTAGGTGCATTTGAAGGTATTGTCGAATTGCAAAAAGATGGCCAGTTTTCACGTTTTATCGGTGTTCAACCGGTCAAGGTCAATCCGATTGATCTGCTATGGCGTCGACTGATGAGCAGAGAACAACTTGAGACAACACGATTGTTTCTTCCAGTCGAATACAATGCGATGAGTTTGGACCGTGAAGGATTCATTTATGCCACTTCTAGTGGTTCTGAAACCTCACCGATTCAACGGATTAACCCCAAAGGTAGTGATGTTCTTCGGAAAAATGGTTATGTGAACCCAGTTGGTGACATCGTCAGAATGCCAAATCAGGTCAGAAGTGGTTTGACTTCCATCGATATCAATACATATGGCATGTATAGTGTCATCGATCGGACCAATAAGAAGATATTCACATACAATGACGAAGGATATTTGAATTACGTGACTGGATTTGAAGGCGAATTCGAAGGGAATTTCCTCTATCCTACCGCCATCCGCTATGATGGCGAATCGATTGTTGTATCGGACTCAACCAGTCAAAGATCCATCATCACCATTTTCGAACCTACCGAATTCGGTTCCAAAATCAATCTTGCCAATCGTCTGACATACGAAGGAGAATCCATCGATGCAGCAGCCGTGTGGGAAGAAGTGTTAGTGATGAATAGCAATTACTCGTTGGCACACGTCGGTATCGGACATGCCTATTACAGAGAACGGGATTATGTCAGCGCGATGCGTGCTTATGAATTGGGTCAAGATCGCATGAACTATTCAAAAGCCTACAAAGAGTATCGAAAGATTCAGTTTGAGAAAAATTTCCCATGGATTGGCACAGCAATCGCAGCTCTCGTGATTGGATCACTGGCTTACCCGATTGTTAAGGACATCACCAGAAAGGAGTAATGGCCTATGGATACAAAAGTTGAATTTAAAGACAAGTTAAAAGTCTTGATTTCAGATGTTCGAAGATTTTTAGCTTATCTATATGACCATTTCTTCAAGTTTCCTCTGTATGTCTTAACCCATCCCATCGATGGCTATTACGAAATGAAGCATGAATCTAGGGGTTTGTTACGTGTGGCTATTTTCTATTTTGTCATCCATTCCCTTTTAGGCATTCTTGAGTTTGCATACACCGGATTCATTTTCAATAACATCAATCCTAACACATTTCGGATGTTTCGCTCGATTTTGGTAGCATCCATTCCCTTTTTGATTTTTGCAGTCGCCAACTGGTCGATTACCTCGCTTATGGATGGCAAAGGCAAATTCAAAGAAATATTCATGGTGGTTGGCTATGCCTTTTTCCCAAGTGTGATCATCAGAATCGCCGGATTGTTTCTAAGCAATTATTTCACGCTTGAAGAGGCATTTTTCTATCAGGGTAGCATTACATTTGGTTTTGTTTTGACATTTTCAATGATATTCATGGGCATTCGCTCTATCCATGAATATTCTGTCATCAGAGCGGTTTCAACCATTGTGTTGACATTTGTCAGCATGTCAGTCATTATTTTCCTAGGGCTGTTGTCGGTCTCGCTCTTACAACAGATGCTTGTATTTCTTGAGACTGTCATCAAGGAATTTACATTGAGATTATAAGGAGAACAAGATGATTAAAAAACTCATCATACTGGGCATCTTCATAGGTCTCATTGGCATCTATCTGTTGACCAATCGTCCCCAGTCAATCACCATTAAAGATTTATATCAGAGTCAAGAAGTTGGAACGATTATCGATGAACCATTCATCAGTTCGACTCGAAATGTCATCAATCAAAGACTGATGGCCGAAAACAACTTCATGAAATTATTCTTAAACGAATCAACAACACAATTTTCTGTCGTCGACAAGAGAAACGACTATATTTGGTATTCCTCGGTATTCACCTCAGATACCACTGCGACACAAAGTGTCCGCAATCTTCAAAAATCGACGTTTGCGATTCGCTATTTGGAAACTGACAATACGGTCAAATTGATTACCAACTATGAGTATTCTATTTTTCCAGGTTCTTTCGAAATCGATGAGACATCGGTAGAAAATGGGTTTAGAATCAATTACACATTGAAAGACTCCATTCCAAAAGGGTATTGGTTTCCTACAAAGATCTCGAAAGACAGATTCATGGAAAAAGTGACATCGCCCTTTTACAGGTTTGATTTTGAAAATCAACTTGAGTTTACGTATGCGGAGATGCTCAGGGTCTTGAATAATTACTATAAACCTATGGCAGATGATCCGGATACATATCTGCTTTCAATCGTTCAACAAGGACAAACTTCATCAAATCTAGGCAGAATCGAAACAGAAGAATTGTTTTATCTCTTTTACGTCATCGGAACTTACGGTAATGATATGGATGAGTTTGGCAACTACATCGAATCATACAATTTGCTTGATGTTGAAATGGATAACGAGATGTATGAATATGTGGTTGAATTATCCGATCCGGAATTCATGATTCCAATGGAAATCAGACTGATGGATGATCATCTGGATGCCAAGATAATCACCAGTGAAATTGTTCAAAAATCACCTTATCAGATCGTATCCATTCAGTTTCTGCCTTACATGGGCGCTGCCAATGAAAACCGAACAGGGTATGTCGTCATTCCTGAAGGATCAGGCGGCATCATGAATTTCAATAATGGTAAGGTTCGCCAGCGCTCCTATTCAACGTATTTTTACAATCAGGACAACACGACCATTCCCAATATGCTGACATTGCAAGATGTTGGCGCAAAAATGCCCATATTCGGATTGAAGCATGAAAACAATGCAATGCTTGCGATCATCGAATCCGGTCAAAGCCATGGTATGTTGACCGCAGAAGTTTCTGGTAAAAACGACCGTTTCAACAAAGCATTCACCGAATTCACCATGAAAGACAGCGGACTGTATTATTTGACACAGGCAGGCGTATCCATCTGGCATCCGGATCAATATGATTATGAGCCACAGGTGAAATACTATTATCTTGCTGATGAGAAAGCTAACTATAGCGATATGGCCCTATTATATGGCGATTATCTGACCTCTAAATTCAATCTGTCAGTAATCGACAGTCTGAAGCCTGAATTATTTCTGGACTTATTGGGATCATATGATTTTGATGATTATTTTCTCTTTTTTCCTTACAAGCGCGTTGAGTCTCTGACAACTTACCGCGAAGCGCAACTGATGATTGATTTCTTTGAATCCGAAGGTATATCTGACATGGTTGTCAATTACAAAGGGTGGTTCAACCAAGGTATGGATCATGAAATACCAGATCACATCCGTCTGGACAAAGTTGTTGGAACTACAAGACAGTTGAAAACCTTCGTCAGCCAAAATGAAAACCAAGATTTGTATTTCGATGTTGATTTTGTCAAACTTTATGACAAGCCAACATTCTACTCCAATCGAAACATCAGTCGTATCGTAGGTGGCACAATCAGTGAAATGTATCCTTACGACATGGCGTCACGTTTGCCTGATCGGACCAAGGAACCTTATTATCTGCTCAAAGTTCAAACCATGTATAACCACATGACTCAGTTCCAAAAAGACTTTGCAAAACTCAATCTGAACGGATTAAGTCTGAGAAACTTTGGTTCAATGATCAACAGTGATTTTCATCGGGGAAACAGTTTGTATCGCTACCAACTGGTTGACTTGTATCAGGATATGCTCGCAGAATTATCTCAAAAACAAAACATCATGTTGCAACACCCCAATGATTTCACTCTGCCTTTTGTCTCACACATATCCGATCTTACGTATCAGAGTTCAAGTTATTTGATGGTCGATCAGGCGATTCCGTTTTATCAACTCGCAATCGCTGGAAAGATCAGTTATTCGATGCCATCGATCAATATCAATCAGGTCAATGATTTTGATTATTATTTACTGAAGGCATTAGAAACCGGATCTAATCCCAAGTTTACATTGACGTATCAAGACACAAGCCTACTGATTGAAACCAAGTATAACTACTATTTTTCGACAGAGTTCAATTTACTCAAGCAAAATATCGTTTCATTGTATGATACGTATGCAACTGTTGTCGGTGACAATAACCACGTTGTTTTTCATGAAATCATAGATTTAAATACGGTAAGGGTCACGTATTCGAATGGTATGAAGATTGATATCGATTATCAAAACATGAACTATCTGGTTCATTGAGGAGTGATGATGTGAAATCCATATTCCTAAAACTCAATCAGATCAGTTATAAAAAGCAAAAAGTGCTGTTTGGCATTCTTTTCCTTTTGCCTTGGATCATCGGTTTCTTAGGCATCTTTCTTTATTCTATGATTGATTCTGTTATTTATATGCTTTCGAATGTCTATTTCCTGGGACCTTCGTCCGCAGATCGGATTCAATCATTCATCCAAACCAGAAATATCACAGGACCGACATTCTTCAAAATGGGGATACTATTCGAACATGTTGGACTGAATAATTTGTTGTTTGCGTGGAATATTCATAGTGAATACAGACGTGTCTTGATCAATTCGATGGTTGAATCACTGATCAATTTGCCTGTTATTCTGATATTCAGTCTTTTGATTGCAACCATGCTCAATACGAAATTCAAAGGCAATGTTCTAGCGAGAGCCATCTTCTTTTTACCGGTTATTCTAGCATCTGAAGCTATTGACATTGCACTCTCACAAGCAGTGGATTTACAAGCACTCATGCAAGGGAACTCAGGTATTTTTGGTGATTTGCAAATCAACGTATTCCTGATCGAATCTGGTTTTCCACGTGAATTGGTCGAGTTTCTCGTCTCTATTGTCAATACCATCTTCACCATCATTTCCATAGCTGGTGTGCAAATACTCATATTCCTGGCAGGACTTCAGTCTATCCCTTCTCATCTCTATGAAGCGGCTAAAGTTGAAGGAGCCACACCTTATGAATCATTTTGGAAAATCACCATTCCGATGGTATCGCCACATATCATCACAGTCGGAGTCTTTACCATTGTGGATTCGTTCTTGAGAAGTCCAGTGACCAGACTCATCATCCAAACCAAAGACAACCAGCAATATGGGGTCTCATCTGCGATGGCTTGGATATATTTTGTCGCCGTCACGTTATTTTTAGGCATCTTTGTCTATATTGCGAATAAGGGGGCATTCTACTATGATGATGAACGTTAAGAAGAAAACCACCCTGTTGAAAAAAAAGACAGAGGCAAGCGTTAAAAAAACATATGATTTGATCAGATCACCGCGCTTTCGTTTCGCAGCGGAAAACAAAATCAAAAAAACAGTGATTGGCTTTATTCGTGGATTTATCATTTTCGGATTGTGTTTCGTAGTGATCTATCCCATCTTGCAAATGATGGTTGCCGCATTGAGTGATTTGCGTGACTTGAATGATCCACTTGTCGTTTGGCTTCCCAGACGCATCAGTTTTCAGACCATTCAGATCTCTGCAACAGCCATTGATTATTGGTTTGCGTTGAGAAATACGTTCATCATGTCATTTGGAGTCATGATCATCACCGTCATTTCCACTTCACTTGCAGGATATGCATTCGCTAGACTGAGATTCAAGGGTATCAATATTTTATTCATCTTTGTTGTGTTCACGATTGTTGTACCTCCACAGACCATTGCGATGCCCTTATTCATGATTTTTAATTTCTTCAAATTGACTTCGACCTTCTGGCCGCTCTTCATTTTGGCAGCAACCGGCATGGGTATTAAGGCAGGCATCTTCATTTTTATCTTCAACCAAGTGTTCAGAAATCTGCCTAAAGAACTTGAAGAAGCGGCAATAGTCGATGGTTGTGGTGTGTTCAGGACGTTTTACAATGTCATGTTACCCAATGCTAAATCGGCGATTGTCACGGTGATGCTTTTTAGTTTCGTTTGGCAGTGGAATGATATTTTCTACTCGCAGTTGTTGATCTCTACTCAGTTTATGGATTTACTGTCGCTTAATATCGTTGAAATCGCACCACGACTCACC
This sequence comes from Acholeplasmataceae bacterium UBA6190, assembly GCA_002422045.1. Taxonomy (GTDB): domain Bacteria; phylum Bacillota_I; class Bacilli_A; order Acholeplasmatales; family Acholeplasmataceae; genus Peloplasma. Next base: position 9,214 of record DITG01000028.1, on the reverse strand, counting down.
TATACATTGTATAAATTGGGTATTGATCAGAGTGTTGCAGAAGGTATGTCACGCAATCCACTTGTTGTTGGAACGATCGCTAACACAGCAGCTATTCTGATGCTGTTTCCGCTATTGGTCGGTTATTTGTTTGTCCAACGTTTGTTTGTTGAGTCTGTAGAACGCGTAGGTATTGTCGGCTAATGGATCAATTTTTGAACAAGCACCATTCCAAATTCAGTCAATTCATGGATCTCATCTACTTTTTGGTCGTGACCAATTTTTTAGCCATCCTTGGAACTGTTGCTGGTTTGGTATTGTTCGGTTTGTTTCCATCCATCATGGCAACGTATGCGTTGGTTAAAATGCGCATCAGAGGCGAAAGTTTTCCCATTGCTCAGACCTTCATCAGCCATTACAAAAAATCATTTGTCGAATCCAACAAGATAGGATTAATCATCATTCTGTTGTGGATGGCTATTCTAATCAGCTGGTTTTTCTACATTGAACAGTTGACGACAACGTTTCATTGGATTGGCTTGGCTGTGATTGGGCTCTTGGGTATCATTCTCTTTTTCCTTTCGATGATCATACCAATCACTTATGTTTATTTTCCGAAGTTCAAAATCAAAGAGTACTTTACGTTTTCGTTGATGTTTTCATTGGGCATGCCACTTTTATCTTTAGTGATTGTGCTAAACCTACTGTTTTTCTATGCGATTGTTGTCGTCAGGTTAATTTCTATCTTTCCATTTCTAGCCTTTACACTACCTGCATATGTCAATGTTTATTTGGCTAATCGCAGAATCATGAAACTCTTCACAGTATTTCAAGATGCACACGTCACCATTCGGACATTGAACAGTTTTGGATTTTATGATCAGCTTTATGAGTTGTTGTCAGGAGGCGATGGAGAACATCCCTTGATTACATCTCAGGATTTCATACATGCCATTGAGTCAGGTATCATTGATGGCAGATTGTCTTTGGTCATGACAGATCAACAGGAAAAAGTCGTTGGCATGATGCTGTCGAGTTACCATGAAGCAAGCATTCATTTGGAATTGATATGGATTGACCCCAGTTTTCAGCATCGCGGATACGGCACGAGAATGCTAGCTTTCATCGAAAAACCACTCGAGCAAGGCGATATCAAGGAAATAAAACTGGGCAGTGATCAAGGTTACTTTGAAATGGTTCCTGTTCAGTTTTCAAAAAGTCTACAATTTTTTATTAAACATGGTTTTACAATACTTAGGCAAGCTGAAGGTTGGAAAGTTCAGAAAGATGGTGCTCAGTCATGAAAAAATACATCTCAATCTATTTGATTTTCATGCTATTGATCTTCTCTGGATGCGTGGATTCATCCATACCAACAGAGAATATAACAACCGAACCGGTAGAGACCATCATTCCTACTGAACCAGTAGAGACACCAGATCCGACGATTGTCCCACCGGATCCTACCCCTGAACCTCTTTATACGTTAAAAATCAAACAGGATGATATCGAAAAAAAAGTAGATTCTAATGATTTGTCATTGCTGAATCAGCAAACCATTGAAATAGAAGACATTTATGGCAGGATCACTACCTGGATTGGCTATCGAATCACAGATGTGTTAAAAAGTGAAACCTATGATGGATTGACTGTCAGAAGTATGACTGGAGAAGTTCATTACACATCAGCATTTCCAAGTATTTATTTGGTCGTCGGCACGATGATTGATGGAAACGCACATTATAATAATGCAGAAGAATATCATCTATCGCGCATCAGAAATCGTAAAGTCGAATCCACGCTCTCACAACCTGTTGAGATCGATTTGAGAACATTCAACCCAGACGTGGCCATCTATTATATTGAGTATAGATCGATTGCTGGTCGTTATGATCATCATACAGCATTGAGAGCGATGCAAGGAATCATCAACCGTGATGAACCCAGATTACTCACCATCAGCACTGGAAATCCATACTTCAAGCACAGTGACCAGACTTGGCTAGATCTGATCGAATCCCAAGGTTATGACTTGATTGAACTGACAAGTTTAGAAGAAGTCATGTACACATTCAAAGATCATTTCACAGGGATCATCACATTCAAGGATCGATTCAAGAGTTATAACGGATGGGTTTCTGCAGAATCGGATTTTGCACTGATGATGGCATCACTCAATGATTATGCGCCTGTCCCTTCAGGTCTAGAAAATTCGATTGCCTCACTAACGGGTCTCCCAATCATCCAGACATTTCAAGTCAACAACAAGACAGTTTTGGGCAATATCTCAACCTATCTTGACCAAAACAATGTGACCGAAGCTTATGGCGTTTACGAACATGTATTTTCTCAATTCAAAGAAGCATTCAACACCAAAGCCTACATGTCACTGACTTCAGAAGTGATGGATTACGCTGCAAGTGAAAAGATGATGTTCTTCGATCTTAAGGCAACCCAAAGTACCCGAGACAATTTGCTCAGCATACAAATTAATCAATATTTTGATCAAAAAAATGATTTTTTCAATGTTTATGGATGGGTTGATCATGAGTCTTCTGCGCTTGACTTCATTTCTTCCTATGGCGGAATCATCGATGTTGTGGGTAATGGAAACTTGTCCTTACTGAAGAAAATGAACATTGACACAGAACATTTTGTCCAAAAGGCAGTGTATCAGTCGACCTATCAAACCAACAAGAAGTATGTGACGTTTTTCGCATCAGAGTCAGATACTATCAAAGTCGGTGTTGCATTTCAACACGGTGCTTGGCTCGATCCCAATCGCGGCAAAGTACCGATCAATTGGGGACTGATTGCCGATATGAGCGAAGAATTTCCTTTCGTTTATGACTACTTCATGCGCACTGCAACCGAAAAAGACTATTTTTACTCAGGCGGAGGATCAGCAATCGGCTTTGTCGATATCGATTCGCAGATGAGTTTGATCTCGCGTAACGCCATCGCCGATGCAAACGCTTATTATCTTCAGAAAGCGGATCAGCACATCATCGACATGTACAACGACAAATATGTCTCGACAGACCTGTTTGAAAAAAATGTGCTGGGATCATACCTTTTCAGAAGTCAAGTCGATGGTGCTTTTGCGAGAATCCATGATGGCAACACTTCGATCAGAGTAGAAAACTGGAACGAAGTCCCTGTTTATAACAGGTGGACTAATTTCTATCCCAGAAGATCTTCAACGAGCGAAGTCAGTCTCAGTGCAATGGACATTATCCATTCGAAACATTTGGTGCAATCCAAGGTTTCAGATTACTGGTTCATCGAAACAACATTAGCCAATTCACTCAATACCATTGGATTTGAATTGTTTAGGCAAGATAACGGTGATGGATACCAAGTTATTTTTTCAGGTGGAAACATCAGACTGATCAAAATCGTTGCTGGTATTGAAGAGACGATGTTTTCATTGAATTATCACACCTCAAGCCGAAAAGTCAAAGTATCCGTTGATCAGTCCTCGCTGGTCCATCCATATCCACGCATCAAACTTTATGTCAATGACTTAAAAATCATTGATCTCTACGACCACGATTTCATGTACTCCTCTGGCGGTTTTGGATTGTTTTCAGACGATGCTATCAGTACAACGTTTACAAATCTCACAGGAACCAAATACAGTATGGCAAATGCCATTTACAATCGAATCATCTCTGATCCCAATCGTTTCATTTTAGCGTATTATGGATTTGTCGGTACCGATGAATATGGCGATGCGCAATACAGGACAGAACCTGGTGTTGGAGGCGTCATCAGCCTTTCACCCACCGATTTCTACCATATTCAGTTGATGCTCAACCTGAATTATCCCGGCGTCTACGAAGTGGTTCACGCCAATGAATTTCTTGACTATGCGAAATCATATCAAGCCTATTACGGCAATTTGCGATAAGGAGCAACGACCATGCTAAACAAAATCAAAGGAAAACTTATAGTATCAGTGCAGGCTTTAGAGGATGAGCCTCTACATCACCCTTTCATCATGGCAAAAATGGCACTTGCCGCCAAACAAGGTGGAGCCGTTGCGATACGCTCCAATAGCAAAGAAGATATTATTGCCATCAAGAAAGAAGTCGATTTGCCGATCATCGGGCTAGTCAAGAAAAACTATCATGACAGTGATGTTTTCATCACACCGACCAAAAAAGAGGTTTTATCACTGATCGATTCTGGTTGTGACATGATTGCACTGGATTCGACTCAACGTAAACGCCCCAATGGAGAAACATTGCACGAATTGATCACATTCATCCACCAACATCAACGACTGGCCATGGCAGATATTTCTACACTCGAAGAAGCACTTTATGCAGAGCAGTTAGGGTTTGATTGTGTCTCAACAACGTTATCGGGATATACGCCTTATTCACCTCAGCAAGAAGATCCGGACTTCAAACTGATTGAAAATTGCATTCATTCACTCAAAATTCCTGTCATCGCAGAGGGCAGAATCTCCGAAGTATGGCATCTCGAAAGAATTTTAGCCATGAAACCTTATGCTGTTGTGATTGGTTCCGCAATCACAAGACCACAAATGATTACGAAAAAATTCGTTAACATTTTCGAAAAATATGGAACTTATTGATTTGCTTTCTGACGAACGTGTCTTGTATTATGGATTCGAAGGACATATAAAACCTGAATTGAGTAGGCTGAAACATGAATTTTTGAAAGTCATCCATCAAGTCAATCCCAATGTGGTTCAGTTGGGTAGACATACGTCAGGGATCATATGCTCTTTTGAAACGGACGCTATTGAACTGACATTTGATGTTTCTTTGATGAGACCTTCTGTGATGAGACACATGACGATGTTGGCAGAGTCAGGATTTGATCTTTATCTAGGTTTTGGGAAACATCAACAGTTCTATCAGTCATTTGGACCAGAAACAGGAAAAAGTGATTATCAGCATACTGTTTCTTTCAACGAACGAAAACTGAGGCACATCATTCTTTATTTTCCACTTTATAATGGAATCAATCGATTCATGGTTCAGATCCAAGACGCTTTTTTTGGGTCTAAACCATTGGCACTCCAAAAAAAAAATAGTCATTTATGGCACTTCTATCACACAAGGAGCCTGTGCATCCAGACCTGGGTTATCGCTTTCGTCCTTGTTGTCCAGAGCTCTCAACGCTGAATTTCTTAATTTTGGGTTTTCAGGCAATGGTTTGGGTGAACAAGAGATGATTGAAATGATTGTATCTATTCAAAACATCGACGCATTCATCATTGACTATGAAGCCAATAGCGGCGCAGTAGGGTGTTTGATGCCCACCTTGAATCCGATCATAGACTGTATTCGACGAAACTATCCGATGATACCCATCATCATGTTGGGTCGAATACCATCAGAACTTGAGCGCTTCGATATTGAGATTTTAAAACGCAGAATCACGCATCAAGCGTTCTACAAAAAAACTATACAATTGCGACAGGATCAACATTTATACCATCTCGATGGCACAACTTATTTTCCAAACTATCTTGAAAACATGACAGTAGATGGCATTCACCTCAACGATCTTGGCTTCAGTCAAGTGGTTGAATATCTAATACCATATTTGAAAATATGGACAAACAACGAAGGGAATTGATCAAACCATGAGAAAAATAACGTTAAGCTTGCTCATCCTCATGATGGCTTTGTCCATCGTTTCCATCACTTATTCCTATGAACCAGTCAGTTCGCAAACACAGACAGCAACAGGATTTTTGCAGGTGAGACCAGGATCGAACAAGACCAATTCAACATTGACATTGACACAACTGAACAGTTACCTATTTCAAGTCAAAAGTTTTGTCAATACTGCCAACACAAAGATGTATGATATTGATTATGATCAACTTATTTCTCGAGTTCAGGCAATCGAAACGCAAATGAATGGGGTCACAACGACCATGTTCACACAAAATTTTCAAACCTACTACAACCTCTATGAAGAGTTGTTTTCCATTTATGGACAAGCAATAGAATCCAGAGTGGTTGACGGTCGTGGCATGTGGCATCGTCCTTTCGAATCCAATCTGACTCAAGTGAGAACAACACTTCAGGAAATGAAAGACATGAACATCAATATGCTCTATGTCGAGACTTTCTGGCTAGGCAGATTGATTTACAGATCCTCAGTACCGGGAACTTATCAGCATAGTTTCACATTGGGTGAAGGCTATGGCGAATACGGTAACAATCTCTTGCTGGCATTTGTCGAAGAAGGCAAGAAATACGGTATTGAAGTGCATGCTTGGGTCGAAAACTTCTTTGTCGGATATGGCACATCTTATACCGATTCTCCGATTTTGGCAAACAAACCCGAATGGGCATCATACAATTACGATTATTCGATTCCCCAACGGACAGAAGTCAACTATTTGTTCATGGATCCGGCAAATCCCGAAGTGAGACGCTATTTGAAAGACATCTATGCTGAGATTGTCACGATTGCCGATGTAGGCAGTCTACATCTGGATTATATCCGTTATCCGGTTGCCAAAGACACCACATCAACCAATCCTGTCAACAACAAAGATACTGGTTACAGTGATTTTGCAGAAGCTGAATTCAAGATGCTTTACAACCGTCAAGGCGATTTGAGAAACTTGGTGGTGACCAGCACTACAGTTGCTTCAGAATGGAGAAGTTATAAAGTCAGTGTCATCACTGATTTTGTCAAAGGTGTCTATTATACAGTCAAAAATGTCAATCCTGATGTCGGACTATCCACTGCCATCTTTGGCAATGTCACCAGTGCGATTACTGAAAAAGCTCAAGATTGGGCATCATGGGCGAACTTGGGCTTGATCGAAATCATCACACCGATGAGTTATTATCAGTCTTCTTCAACAGTCGCCAGTGAAACACAAAGACTGACCGATCTTGTCGGAAACAACGCATTCAGTTATGCAGGATTAGCGCCAACCTATATGGGCTATAACGAATATCTCAATACGACACAAGTCCAGGCTGCACTGTATAGCAACGCTCAAGGCACTGTGTTTTTTGCATCACAGTTTTATATGTTCTCCAGAAACGACTATGCACTCAATCAGAAATCTTACGCGCTTGAAGTTCAGCAAGTGCTGACGGATGGCGTCTACCGCAAAGCATCTGTCAATCCTCACGATGATCCAGCCTTAGTGATTGCAACACAACTCAGTTATACGATTGACAAGGCCAATCGAATCTTCGTTCCAAGAAGTGGAATGACACAGTCAAATCTCAATCTGCTTTCGACGGAATTGAATCGCATTCAAGCGATGCCTGTTTCAACAGCAGCAGAATTGCTATTGGTTATCAATGAACTCAAGGCGCTCACCCCATCAACCTATGCCAGCGGAGCTGCACGAGACCGTCTTGCAGAAGACCGTAATTTTCTTGTCAAAGTCCTTGAACTCAAGCATCGTCGACTGATTTTGGATGTGACCATTGATATCACAGTCAATCCCGATCCGGATACCATGACCGATCCTGTAATTCTTTCACAACCTCTAAATCTCAGAATTCAAAACAATCAGATTGTCTGGGACGCCGTTCCTCATGCACTTCGTTATGAACTCGTGCAGACACAAGGAGGAACCGATAAGGTTTTCCAAGTTTCAGGAACCAGTTATCCGTTGTCTCAGTTGTTCCCGGGAGAGTATCAATTCAAAGTGCGTGCGATCGGAGATGGTTTTTTCTATTTGACTTCACCCCTTTCAAATCCTCTTTTGCATGAAGTCGAAAGTTTGACTCTGCAAACGCCACAAAACCTCAGGGTTGAGAATCAGGTGATCTTGTTTGATGCGGTCCCCAATGCAACCGCATATCGCATTGTGATTGATTTTTCTGACTTTACCATCACAACAACCTCTATGAATATTGCCCCATTTAAGCTTGCACCTGGTTCATATCAAATCACAGTTCAAGCACTCGGAAACGGATTTGCCATTCTGGATTCATCGGTTTCTACGGTCGTTGTCTACATCGTACCTAAGGTTAAAACGGCTGTTGAACTTGAAATCATCGCATTCAGAGATGAAGTCATTAAGAGCTTTTTATACTACCGGGAAACGAAAAACGAGGACTAAGCCATGACAATGTTTGGCATGTGGCATCGGCCATTTGAATCAACACTGGATGAAGTCCATCAGACATTGGAGTCTTTGGCGTCGATCCATGTGACGGATCTCTATGTAGAAACTTTTTTCAATGGCAGACTGATCTTTGATTCTGTGAATTCGATAATCAGCAAGCACGATTTTGTCGGCCATTATGGCAGATATGGGAGCGATTTGCTGCTGGCTTTCATAGAAACAGGAAAAATGTATGGCATGACCATTCATGCATGGGTTGAGAATTTTTTCATCGGTCGGTATCAAACCCTTCAAGATATTCCGAAAATCGATTTATATGAGTCTTATCTTTTACGCAATCGTGATGGCTCAATCTTTCAAAAAAACGAAGTCAATTATGTCTTTCTTGATCCTGCACATCCTAAAGTCCAGAAATACATCTTATCTCTTTATCGTGATATTGCAAATCATCATGACCTCGGTTCGCTCCATCTGGATTACATCCGCTATCCGCTCAGTTATCATCAATCCGTCGGAGATTTGACTGATGACAACGGATACACCACATACGCACTCAAACAATTTTCAAAGAAGTATGGATTTCAAGGCAATGTTGCGGCAATCATGAACTTTGATGATTGTGTTCTTTCAAAATGGAAAACGTATAAGATTAGCCGTATTCACAGGATGATCAGGAAAATCAGATTCTTGATACCAGACATTCAACTTTCGACTGCTGTCTTTGGGAATCCCGAACATGCATTGAAGCAAAAAATGCAGGATTGGAAACGATGGGTCGACCAGGGATGGATATCATTCATCGTTCCCATGGCATATTATAAAAGCAAAGAAACCATTTTCCAAGAAATCAGCCGCATGAGATCTTTGATTCAAACGATCCCCATCTATGCTGGTCTTGCACCGGGTTTTATGGGCTTATCCATTCAAGATGAACTGGATTCGATCCAAGCAGCGTATGATGCAGGTTCAGAAGGCATTGTGCTTTTTGCCACACAAAATTATCTCGATCGTCACTTCAATGGTTCAAGTGATCATCGTGACATTCGATTGGCGTTACTCCATTTTATAGACCAATGAGGTGTATCACTATGTTTAATCAGGTTAAAAACACACATCAGCACGGATCTTTGCTTCAACTTG
>DITG01000078.1 GCA_002422045.1 Acholeplasmataceae bacterium UBA6190 | reverse complement strand
GCCATTCGATGAGCATCGCCTCAGGCATCGAATACAGTGCGGTTGCAACCGCATCCAAATAACCTGCATCTTGTCCAATCATGGTGATGGAGTGATAGTACTGCATCGGACGCTTGGTCACAGGTGAAATGATGTGATGATATCTCATACCCTCGAACATAATGAACTGCTCATAGTTGGCACTGGTGGTGACTGTCGTATCCTTGACAAAAATCTTGCCATAGGTTTGTGCTGTATTCATAGTTTTCATAGGATTCGTGAGTGCGACAATGTAGATGCCACCTTCACGATTGGGATTTTGCCCGAGTGCAATCGAACTGGATCCTGCACTTAATGAAAAGTCAATGATCGGTACGGATTTCAAATATTCATACACTTTTTGTGTGGCATAGCCTTTGGCAATCGCACCCACATCGAGTTTGATATGAACACCATCAATACGAACATAGAACTTTCCTTGATCCTCTGATAAAGTGATTGAAAAATCGTCAGTTGAAATCAATGCGGTTTGAGCCAAGACGTTATTGAATCTTGTCTCATCCATTTCTCTGGCGAGTTCGGAGATGTGATATTCTGTCTCATCACCTGCGACTTTAATGACTTCACGGGTGCCGCTCATCGTTGAACTTTCAACGGTGCCATAGATCTTTTTAGGCAAAATCCAGACTTTGGATCCGATTTCAATCGGGTCCTGATCTAAAATGATGGACTTCCAACGATCGACGATTTTGCCGATGGAAATATCGAAATATCCATTCGTTTGAACTTTGACCGCTTCTGCGAATGCAATCATGTCATAGAGTTCTTCATCGATTTCCAAGGTTTGTCCAATCTTTGAATTGATGGAATAGATGTTTTCTAAATAGGGTGAATCTTCTGCTAAGGGTTCGTAGCCTGTGGAAATATCATGATAAAGTGCATAGATTCTTTGCACTTCTTCAATGACGGTTTGTGCTTGTTTGTCGCTTGTCGCAATACCGTTTAATGCAACATAAGTATCCATGTAGTCAAAAGAACTGTATGAGAAACTGACTGATTTCTGGCATGCGAACAAAAAGAAGCTTCCCAAAGTCAAGACGATTGCTAACATCAGTTTTTTCATAGATAGACCTCCTGTTGCCTATGATCTTGTAAAGAAAAGGACATTGGATGTCCTAAATCTTCACATCAACTTTGGATCCGTCCAGATTAGGATGATCCTTTAAAAATTCAAGAATTGGATTGAAATGCTTTTCAGCTTTGCCGGGTTTGCATCTGGACAAATTCTTGACTTCACCGTTTAAAATACCGGTAGCAAACGCTCTGCAGCCTGGTGTGCCGCATGCGCCGCAGTTATAATTGGGTAACAATTTTTCAACTGCATCGATTCTTGGATCTTCTTCGACAGTCAAATACTGCTTGGCAATCGATAAAATGATGCCCAACAGAATGCCTAGGAGTCCTAGGACAATGAATGGATATAGGACTTCAATCATAGTTTGATCTCCTTTAAGAATTCAATCGTGCTGTTAAAGTTACAGGAACTCTTGCCGCTTTTGGTCGAACATGATTCACAGTTCTGCGCTTCAAGATACGCATCTTTGCATGATTCTGGAATGGCGACTTTGCTGTTCAAATACATGGCACCCATGTAAAGACCGATGAAACCGCCTAAGACTAAGACCATAATGACATATTGCATCAGATGATACCTGCCAATCCCATGAATGCAAGCGCCATGATGCTCGCTGTCACGAATGCAATCGGAAGACCTTTCATCGCCTTTGGAACGTTCGCTGAATCCAAACGCATGCGAATGGCTGTGAATGTGATGATGATGAATGCATACCCGAGACCTGATCCTAAAGCAAATGTGAGTGCTTCAGCATATGATTGTGGTGTTGCAATGTTGGTGAGCGCAACGCCCAAGACTGCGCAGTTTGTCGCAATCAACGGCAGATACACACCAAGTGCTTTATAAAGGCTTTGTGAGAAACGCTTGATCACGAGTTCTGTGAGCTGAACGAGTGCTGCAATGACCAAGATGAATGCGATGGTATCAATATAAGTAATTTTCAATTCAACCAGGACAAGATGATACAAGGGATACGTGATGACTGCGGACAAGAAGATGACGACAATGACCGCTAATCCCATGCCAATGACAGATTTCATCTTCGTGGATACACCAAAGAATGAACATAGACCTAAGAACTGCATCAAGACGATGTTATTGACAATCATCGCCGAAATCAATATCGCGAGTAGATTCATGCTTTCTTAGCTCCTTTCTTCTGTCGAATCACCGTAATCACGGCCAAGATCAAGCCGATGACCAGGAATGCTCCAGGTGGCTGGACAAGGACGCGGAATGCGTATTGGCCAAGACCAAGACCACTGAACAATGTTGCTTCAAATCCGAGTGGTAATGTTTTGCCTAAGACAATCGTACCTGTGCCAAGGAATTCTCTAAAGAATCCGATCGTGATCAGTGACAAACCGAATCCAATACCGACGCCAGTGCCATCCAACATGGATTTGATGACTGTATTCTTGGAGGCAAATGATTCTGCTCTACCGAAGACAACGCAGTTGACGGTAATCAACGCGATGAACACGCCAAGTTCTTGAGCAAGCGCTGGCGCGAATGCATCGACTAGCATCTTCATGATGGTCACTTCTGTCGCAATGATGATGACATAGACTGGAATACGCACAGTATCTGGGACAACTTTTCTGATGAGAGAGACGGAGGTGTTGGTCATGGTGAGCACCAAGATGACCAAGATACCCATCCCAAATGCACCTTCAAAAGTTGATGTGACGGCAAGCGCTGGGCAAAGACCGAGCACCATCACGAAGATTCCGTTTTCTTTCAAAATACCTTTGGTGAAAATCTCCCATAACGTCGGTTCAGTTTCTACCACAGGAGCCTTTTTGGCTGGCAATTTTTTGACTTCTGTCATGCTTGATTCACCTCACTTAAACTTCCGGATGTGTTGATGTGTCGCTGAATCGCGAGTGCAACCAGTTCTTTCACCTTACCGGTGGAAAGTGACGCGGTTGCGCCTGCGCCAACTTCTTCAAGGTTCATTGGTGGAATCAAAATGATTTGATCCGTCGCAAATCCTTGAAAATAATCTTGAACATATTGCTGAATGCCTGCGTTATAGGTAGGCGTCTGTTTCAAGTTGACAATTTGTACGGTGACCTTATTGTTCAAATCGATCCCGACCAAAAGTTCGATGATCCCTGGATCGTTGATGTTGAAATATGTGTACACCGATTTGACATTGTAGACTGTACCGATTTTCTCACCCTGTGTGTTGAACGCTTCTGCCTTCGTATGGACAATCGTGTAATTGCCAAACGCAGGAATGTTGGTGACGATTTCTTCTTCACCTAAGACAACCACAGTACCAAACAGTTTGTCTGTTTCAGTCTTTGGAACCACATTCTGGTAGACGAGCAGGAAGACAACCGAAATCAATGTGATGAGTACCGCATTGATGATGAGCAGTAATGTTTGTTTTTTCATCAGTTGTTACCTCCGAGTGCAGTCAACAACGTATCCACAAGCGTCTTGGAGTTGGTTGCTCCTGCTGCAAGGTCGCCTTGTCCTGTAAAGGAAGCGACATTGGATCCGACAATCGAATTCGCATACGCCACAACTTTCGGATAGAACGCATTGCTCTTGGTGTGACCATATTCTGTTTGTGGCAAGCTAATGCCTAAAATAGTACCTGAAGTCGATAATCCGACATACATGTTGATTGTTCCTGCGGAACCTTCTTCAGTGTTATACACGCTAGAACCTCTGACATGGTAGTATGCCGCAATGACATCACCACTTGAGTTTCTGACCAGTTTCTTAGAAATGACGTTGGCACTTGGAACAAACGTTGGATCGACTTCACTGTCCATGACGTATCCCGCACCAAACCATGCTGCAAGCGGATCTGCATTGGCTGCTGCAATCGCATGTGCTGCTGCAACATCTGTCAACAGTGCCTTGAGCGAAGTCAAGCTACCTGTAGCACCCGTCACGATATCGCCACTGGGTGCAAGGCTCGCAATCGAACCTCCGACATACAGTGATAAATTCGTTTTGGTGCCTTCGACATTATAAGTCTGATTGATTTCAATGAAATCGGCACCTAAGATGGTTCCGGTCACGGAAACACTGATGACCAGACGCATATAACCGAACTTATTGGTTGTATAAGCAGTGTAGATATAACCGATGGTTGCATTCGATGCATTTTTAGCTTCAACTGCCTGGAGGACAGTTGCAGGACCGTTTTCAAGTGTGATCACTTCAAAACTGTCGATTTCTGGTAATACTCTTTTGTATGCTTCTGTCTGTGCTTTTTCAATGTTGGCTGCGATGATGGGTGATGTGATTGCGTTGACCAAGCCAATCATGATCCCACATACGAGTGCGACAACCGTTAAGACGAATGTGTAATGAAACATTTGGTTTTCAAATAACTTCTTCATTAGACAGCACCTCCTACGCCAAAGAAGACGACCAATCCGAAGACGGCGAGGACAAGGATGTATCCCGCGACAAATAGCGGTTTAACCTTGTTCGTTGACCATTTTGGATAGTCAATCAGGGGTACAAACATATTGGAGAACAGGAGTGCAAACGCAACCCCTTCAGGATACGCACCAAACAATCTGATCAAGACAACCAAAACACCAACCAAAAGACCATAAATCCAACGGCCAGGACGTGTGATTGGGGATGTGACAGGGTCAGTGATCATGTAGACGACACCAAACATCAAGCCGCCTGCAAACAGATGATATCCTAAATAAGATAATGCTTGATCAGGATATAACTTCAATCCGACCAAGAGAATGAGCACTGAAAATGAAATGACTGCAGATAGAACAACGCGATAATCTGCGGAACGGCGAATCAAAAGATAGGCGAGCCCGATCAAAATCGCGAGTGCACTGATTTCACCCATGGATCCGGGGACATTACCCACAAACAGATCCAGAATCGAGTAACTGTTCATTGCTTGAGGAAACAGCAAACCACTCTTCAGTGTGGTTAGTGCCGTACCTCCGGCAATTAAGTCGACATCGACATACTTGCCTGAAAACATGTCTGTGAGTGCGAGTCCGATGAATACGCGACCTGCAGCTGCGACGTTGAAGATGTTTGATCCAAGTCCACCAAAGAGCATTTTAGCAACAATGATACCAAAACTAGCACCGACAACGACTGCGTAAATCGGTAGTTTGCTTGGAATGATCATCGCGAAGATGATGGCTGAAATGGCTGGAACAATCACATTGTTGATGGTATATTTTTCATATCTAGACTTGAGTCTTTCCATGAATTTGTCACTGGTCTTTGGTTTTTGCATCATGCCAAAGGCAACAGCTTCTAAACCAATCATGACCACAAGTGACACAAGAATTCTGATGATGGCATCAAAACCGAAACGATAGATTGCAAATAGAACGACCGGAATCAGTGCAATCAAAACATCGGTCATCATGCGTGAAGTGGTTACCGCTTTGCGGATATAGGGGCTGGTTTGTTTAATGGCTTGCATATGTTTTCCTCCTATTTGGCCAAGCGTTTGCCTAAACGCATGTATTCAGTCAAATGAATCTTCGATGGGCACACAAATGAACAGAGTCCGCATTCGATACACTTACTCACTTCAAGTTGTCTCAGTGCATCTTTATCTTTGACCTTGTAAGCATTCATGATCTGGACAGGTTGAATCTCGACAGGGCATGAATAGACGCAAGATGCGCAATGAACACAAGGTTCTTCAGGTTCTGGCGCGTTATTCATGACAATGAGTGATGTTGTCGTATGCGTCATGACAATGTCATCACGCAAGATATTGGTTCCCATCATCGGTCCGCCAAGCACGAGTACCTTGGGTGTCTCTTGATCTTTATAACCACCTGCAAGTTCAATCAGGTCAGTGACCAATGTACCGATTCTTGCTCTGAAGTTCTTGTTGTGAATGCCATCACCACTGATGGTGAAGAGTCTTTCCAAAACAGGAAGTCTCTTCTTGACTGCATTGTAGATGGATTGCAATGTTGAGACGTTAAAGTTCAATACGCCATACTTAGACAGTAATTGTCCTTGAGGAATCTTGATGCCTAGTGCATTCTTGATCATCGATAATTCCCATCCTTGTGGATAGAAATTGCCAACCGTCTTGACTTCGATATCGTATTGAGTGAATTCCTTGAGTGCAAACTTGAATCGCTCTTCGATTTCCTTATACTTCTTTTTCAGCGCAATGACACCTTTTGGAGCACCTGATGCTTTCATCGCATAAATCAAGCCCATGATGACTTCTTTGGGGTTGTTCATCATCAAACTGTAGTCAGCAATCAGATTCGGTTCGCATTCGACACCATTGGCGATGACCACTTGAATCGGATCTTCGGTCTCAAGTTTGATGTAGGTTGGAAACGCACTGCCGCCAAGACCTACAAGACCAGCATCTTTGACAATCTGGATATAGTCTTTTTTCGTGAGCGCTTCGATTTCTGCATCTGTTCTTTCAACAATCGAACTGTGCATTTCATACTTCCGGTCATTTTTAACGATCAGACAGTCGACCACCTTACCGCTGTTATCGATATGCTTTTCATAACCGACAACTTCACCACTCACTGTGGCATGCATGGGTTGTTCAAAGAACGCACCTTTGCGGGTTCCGACAATTTCTCCGACCTTGACAAACTGACCACCTCTGACGCAAGTCTCACCTTCCGGGCAGCGTGCGCTGGTGACCGGATAGTAAACAAAGTCTGCATCGAGGTAGTGGAGGATCGGCAACTCCTTTAAAGCTTTTTTGCCGTCTGGGATATATTTCGTTTTTGCAATCATCTGTTAAGCTCCCTTCGTATATAACGGAAATTGACGAGTCAGTTCAATCACTTCTTGATTGATCTTTTGAAGGACTTCTGGCTCTTTTCTGTGTTCAAGTGTTTGGTTGATCCATGATGCGATCATCTTCATTTCATGTTCTTTGAATCCTCTGCTGGTGACTGCAGGCGTTCCTAAGCGAATGCCACTGCCATACGCAGGTTTTTCCTGATCAAATGGTAATCCATTCTTATTGCAGGTAATCGATACTTTATGCAACGTCTTTTCAGCATCGAGACCTGTGATGTTGTGACGACCTTTGACATCGACAAGCATGAGATGATTGTCTGTGCCACCACTCACCACTCTGAATCCTAATCTGATCATTTCACTCGCAAGTGCCTGAGCGTTTTTAACAACTTGTTTCTGATACTCGATGAAAGATTCAGACAGTGCTTCTTGGAATGCCACAGCTTTCGCAGCAATCACATGCATGAGCGGACCGCCTTGAACGCCTGGAAAGACAGATTTATCGATTTTTTTCGCGATTTCTTCGTCGTTTGACAAGATGATCCCACCTCTGGGACCTCTCAAGGTCTTGTGCGTTGTCGATGTGACAGCATGCGCGTAAGGGATTGGTGATGGATGAATGCCAGCAGCAACAAGTCCTGCGATATGTGCCATATCCACCAAAAGATAAGCGCCGACTTGATCTGCGATGTCTCTGAATCTCTTGAAATCGATGATTCTCGAATACGCACTGGCTCCAGCGATAATCAGTTTGGGCTGTTCACGTTTGGCAATCTCTAAGACATTGTCATAGTCAATCAATTCTGTCACCTTATCGACGCCGTAAAAGACGGATTGATAGATCTTGCCTGAGAAATTTAAACTAAAACCATGGGTCAAATGTCCGCCTTCAGCAAGCGACATGCCTAAAATCTTGTCTCCAGGTGATAAAAGTGCCTGATAGACTGCCATATTGGCTTGTGATCCGGAATGGGGTTGGACATTGGCAAAATTGCATTTGAACAATTGCTTAGCCCGTTCGATGGCGAGTGTCTCGATTTCATCGACAAACTCGCATCCTCCGTAATAGCGTTTCTTTGGATAGCCCTCTGCATATTTGTTGGTTAGGATCGATCCTTGTGCTTCAAGCACAGC
>DITG01000041.1 GCA_002422045.1 Acholeplasmataceae bacterium UBA6190 | reverse complement strand
TACCACCTAAGAGTAAACCGATGATGACATAAAGTGGCTTATTCGGTGCTTCATAGACACCATCATTGGCAAAACTAGTTCTGATGATGTTATCTTCAAGGATGGCGACATTGTTGTCTGCAAACGAAATGGCAGCATCAATCACGGCATTGACGATTTCTTTAGATTCAACGACATCAGATGAAATGTAACTGACATTGATGAAATAACTGGTTGTTGATGATGTGACAGTTAAGTTTTGTTTGAGTTGTTCAGGGGTGAGATCGAGTGATAAGTCTTCGATCACACTTTCCAAGACGACAGGCATTTTGATGAGATCGGCTGCAGTAGCTAAAAGTCTTTGAGCGTTGATCAAGTCAAAGTTGTTGCCAGAGGTCGTTTCATTTTGAACTTGAACCAAGACATATGCATTCGACTTATAGGTCGGATCGACAATCAAAAATGCATACAAGGCTGCAATCAAGCCGATTAGAAGCGTCAGTACAGTAATCAAGACAATGTTGTTTCTTAAGATTTTAAATAAGTCGACTAGGCTAATCTCATTGGTTTGTTCTAGTTGTTCGTTCATAATTCCCTCCGTTTATTCACTGATTAAGACGTATCTATTATAACATAACTTTTTTCTACACTTAAGCAAATTGAGTTAAAAGCAGCCTATAAGGCTAAAAGTTGGCAAACTTCATCGATATCCTTCTTGACTTCGTTCAAAGACTCGATCCAGAACGCTTTGCTGGTCACATCGATACCCATGGTTTTCGCACAGTCTTCGACAGTCGCTTTGGTCGTGAGCGATAAGAGTTCATCATAACTATGCAAGAATTGTTTGGGGTCTTTGAGGTACTGTGCATATAGACCTTTACCGAACAGGAGTCCAAAGGCATAGGGGAAGTTATAGAAGTTCAAGCCAGCGCTGTAATAATGACCTTTGTTTAACCACATGTAAGGATGTAGGATATCATGGTCAAGTCCATTCAAATAGGCTTCCTTTTGAGCAGACAGCATGAGGTCTTTCATCGTCTCCTTGGAGATCGGTGCAGAGGATTTTTCAAAGAGATGCGTTTCAAAGATATAACGAGATAAGATATCGATCACGACTTGGGTATCCCCTTGAAGGGATACTTCAAGAATCGATAATCGTTCTTTGGGATCGGTGATCGTTGAAAGTAAGTGATTGTTTAAAATCGTTTCACAGAAAATTGATGCAGTTTCAGCAAGTGGCATCGGATAACTCCAGTGGAGTGGATCATTACTTGAAATGACTTCTCCGTGATAGCCGTGTCCCAGTTCATGGGCAAGTGTAGAGACATCGGATAAGGATCCTGTGAAGTTGGTCATGATTCTAGACTGCTTGAGTTGGGGTTGATTGGAGCAAAACGCACCACCGCGCTTGCCCTTTCTTGGGTAGACATCGATCCATTCCTTATCAAATGCTTTCTTCGCAAAATCTCCGAGTCTCTTGGAATATCCATAGAAGGATGATTTCACGAGTTCTTGTGCTTCTTCATAGGTATAAGTTTTTTCTAGTTTTCCAACTGGGGCAAAGAGATCATAAAAGGGCAAACTCTTCGGATGTCCGAGATACTTCGCTTTCGCTTTCAAGTATCTTGCAAAATGTGGACGGAAATCTTTCATCGCACCGATCATGGCATCCAAAGTGTCTTTCGTCATCTTGGACTGATCGAGTGTCTTTTGAAGTGCAGATGCATGACCACGGAGTTCATTCATCACGGTCACTTCACGCTTGATGTTCGATAATGCTAATGCTACGACATCTTCAATTGACTTGTAAGCCTTCAGTTCTGCATCAAATGCATCTTTTCTGACACTTGGATCACTTTCATAGGCTAAGTTTCTCACTTCTGATAAGGTGATTTCCTTGTCTCGGTAGTGTACAGGTACATTTGCTGTTGTTAAAGATTGCAGTTGTCCCCATGAACCTGATGCAAGTTCTCTGAGTTTCGCATAAAGGATTTCTTCTTTTTCAGATAAAAGATGTTTCGCATCTTTTTGTTCAAGTTCCAAATTAAATTGATACTTCTTAATCAATTCTGATTTTTCATACAAACTCGAAAGATCAAGATCTGCCAAATAACGTGTGAAAAGTACATTTTCAGCGGTTGCTTTACGCATGATCCGTTGAATCATGGACATATATTTCAGTGCTTCTTGATTGGTGACATCGGTTGCCATTCTCAAGGATGCATAAGAAGATAAAGTCCTCGCAACGATGGTGAGTTCTTCTGATAACTTCAGATACCCTTCAACATACGTTAATGCATCCTTGGAATCACTTCTAATCCATAGGATGTACTCATCAATCAGCTGTTCCAGTCTTTTTAAGTCATTTTGATATGTTTCATCAAATCCTAGGTATAAATCGTTTAAATTCCACGCTTTCATAGGTTAGTCCCCATTTCTTATTTAAACATATTATAGCATATCAAAAAAAATACACCTACACTGTAGATGTATTATGTGAGTCTATGGGTTTAAATGATAGGTAGATATTTGTCCAGTTCCCACTGGGTGACTTTCATCTTGTATTCGTCCCATTCCTTGGTTTTCGCTTCAATGAGTTTGGCAAACAATTCTTCACCGATCGTTTCTCTCATCAGTTGGCTTGCTGTAAAGAATTCAATCGCTTCTTTCAAGCTTTCAGGGAGGTTCTTAATTCCTAAACGCTTACGTTCAACTTCAGACATCTTGAAGAGGTTCTTCTTCACAGGAGATATGCCATCAATTTCAAGCTTGATACCATCTAAGCCTGCTGCTAGGAGCGCACTCATGGCAAGATATGGGTTCGCAGATGGGTCAACGGAACGCACTTCGATGCGTGTTGCCTTACCTCTTGCGGCAGGAATACGGATCATTGTGGAACGGTTCGCATC
>DITG01000042.1 GCA_002422045.1 Acholeplasmataceae bacterium UBA6190 | reverse complement strand
TATAACCGGTAAATAACAAGAACACCGATAACAATAACACATAAAGTGATAATCTTCTCTCAAACGTGGGGAGCACACCATTGTTCATCGTTTGTTGAATCTCGCCCGGTATCATGCCATAACTGACTTCTAGTTGTTTTCTTTCTTCGACCATCTTAGGTTCTCTGACTTTCCACAAAAATAACCCAAGTGTGAGAAGCATGATGATCCCGATAATAATATATACTGCAAAATGATGATCATAAGCACTCTTGTTCAACCCAGAGATCATGATGATATATACCGCTAAAATACCGCCAAACGCACCCATCAATGCAATGATGGAATTCGCTTTTGATCTAAGCGGTTTGAGGGTAATATCAGGCATCAATGCGACAGCAGGGGATCTGTAAATGGCCATCGAGACCAAAGCGACAAACAAAATCGAGATGAAGATCGTCAGATTGGTCGGATTGGCTGCAGTCACTTCCCACGCACGCTCGCTTAAGTATTTATAGTATAGGTCTTTGACAATAGATAAATCACGGTTGTTCATCGAAATCGGATTGGCATCGAGTAACGATACAATCGGATCTTTGATGTTATCTTCCCAGATCATCAGTTTGCGATAACTGATGAATCCGTCGTTATAACTTTGAGTTCGCTCTTCAGTCATGTGATCAATAACGATATACCAATGACTGGTTTCACTGGCATCGACCGATTCTGAAAATGCCGCATTGTAATGGTATTCGACTATATCGGTTTCTGAAATCAAAAGTGTCTGACGATAATCGGAATAGGCAAGCGCCATGAACGCAAAAGCTGCCAAGACCGTACCGACGATGATATAAGGTGTTCTTCTGCCCAGTTTGGCATTGCTTCTGTCTGAAAGAGAGCCAAAAAGAGGCAGTAAGATCACAGCCATGACATTGTCAATCGCCATGACGACACCACTCCATGTCTGATTCAAGCCGTACTTGTCAATCAGTGTACGTGCGATCATCATGTCATAGGTTTGCCAAAAGAGCGAAATGGTAAAGAATACGAGACCAATGTAGAAAGTATTTCTATAGTTTAGTTTCATGGAAGCCTACCTCTTCAGATTTCAACACCATTATAACACGATGAAAAAGAAAGGACCCAAACAAATGGGTCCCAACGAATTAACGTTTTGAGAACTGGGAAGCTTTTCTAGCTTTCTTGAGTCCGTATTTCTTACGTTCCTTGGAACGTGGGTCACGCGTCACGAGACCTGCGAGTTTCAATGCTGGACGAAGATCAGGATTGGATTCCATGAGTGCGCGTGTGATACCGTGGCGGATTGCTCCTGCCTGACCGGTCAAACCACCACCATAGACATTGACATTGATGTCAAACTTGCCTTCGGTTTCAGTCAAAACAAGTGGCTGTGTCACGTCGAGACGTGTTGCAGCGGATGGAATATAGTCTTCAAAGGTACGACCATTGATGACGAATACACCTTTACCATTGGTGAGGATAACTCTGGCAACTGAACTCTTGCGACGTCCTGTGCCTAAGTATTGTACGTTAGCTTTTGCCATATCTTAGACCTCCAATGTTTCTGGCTGCTGAGCCTGGTGCTTATGTTCAGGACCTGCATAAACAAACAGCTTGTTTGCCATCTGTTCGCCTAAACGTGTATGGGGCAGCATGCCAACGATTGCTTTTTCAACAATACGTGTTGGGAACTTGACCATAAGATCCTTAGCGACTGTTTCCTTAAGACCACCGTTGTAACCAGAGTATTGGTAATATGTTTTCTGGTCCCATTTCTTACCTGTTAATTGAATTTTGTCAGCGTTGATGACGATCACATAATCACCGCAGTCTACATGTGGAGTGTAGTAGGGCTTATGCTTTCCTTTCAAGACGGACGCGACTTCGGTCGCCATGCGACCCAGTGTCTTGCCTGTTGCATCGACCACAAACCATTTTCTTGTGATGGTCTGTTCGTTTGCCATGAATGTTTTCATTGCGATTTCTCCTTATTGTCTCATTTTTTCCGAAATAAGGGCTTTAAAGTGGATAAAATGTACTGTACCTATGTAATGATACTATAATCACCATGAATTGTCAACATTTTCGAGCACGAAAACATGGCTAAAAAAGATGATTTTTAAAGAATATTGAAAAGAAAAACCAGCATGGCTGGCTACTTGTTTTCGTCTAAATATACACTCATGGATTTCAAATCAACGATGACTTTTTCAACTCTGCTGGTGGGTATGTTTTTCCCGATATAATCTGCACGAATGGGTAATTCTCTGTGTCCTCTGTCGATCAAGATGGCCAGTTGAATCTGTTTGGGTCTCCCATGATCAGAGAGTGCGTCCATGGCTGCTCTGACAGAGCGGCCCGTGTATAAGACATCATCGACTAAGATGACATTCTTATCGTGAATCTCGATGGTTTGAAGAGAGGGTCTTGGCTTATCGGATAAGTCATCCCGATACGCTAAAATATCGATGGGATAGACCGGCACATCGACTTCCGAGAAACGTTTTAAGTTATCCTTGAGCATTTGTGCGACTGGATAACCTTTTTTCATGATCCCTACCAAGACGATATCGGATAAATCCTGATTGCGCTCGATGATTTCATGGGTCATTCGTTTGAGTGTTCTATTGAGTTGTTCTGCATTCATGATTTCTTTCATCTGATCACCACTTCCATGATAACATTTTTTTACGCAAATAGGGGGTTGATTTCTTAAAAATCCATGATATACTTGTAGCAGTAAAGGTCCTTTAAGCTATGCCCGTGAGCATAACAAGGTATCATCATCACCATACCTGGAGCATATAGAGGACACCACTGGTGTCTTTTTTGTTAGAGGCCTTACAAAAAATCAAAGGAGAAATTCTCATGGAAAAGAATGGATTGATTGTAGGGATTCAGGAAAAACCTAAATCCGTCGCAAGCTGGTTGGTCTTAAGCTTGCAGCATGTCTTTGCAATGTTTGGAGCAACTGTGCTTGTCCCTCTACTCACAGGTCTTGATGTCGGGGTTGCACTGGTTGCAAGCGGTATTGGTACATTGATTTACATTGCATGCACAAAAGCTAAAGTGCCTGTATACTTAGGGTCGAGTTTCGCATACATTCCAGCAATCTCTGCAGCAGTATTATCCACAGCAGGTGTCGGAACAGCGTATGTCGGATTGATGGTTGTCGGTTTGATCTATGCGATTGTAGCAACCGTGATTCGATTTGTTGGTAGTGGATGGTTGAAGAAACTACTCCCACCAGTTGTCATCGGACCCATGATCATCATCATCGGTATGACACTTGCTCCAGTAGCTGTAGGTACTGCGGGCTTGAATGGACAGTCCGGTTGGAAAATCCCTGTCGTCGCCATGATCACGTTCCTCACTGTCATCGTGCTTTCGATCAAAGCAAAAGGATTCTTAAAGATTGTACCCTTCTTAGTTGCAATCCTCGTCGGCTATGTTGCAGCAATCGTCTTCGGATTGTTTGTGACCGATAATCCTGATCAGTACATCAGAATATTCGCAGGATGGAATCAGGACTTCTTCGTTCTGCCATCATTCGCTGGTGCAAGATTCTTACAGTTCCCGAATTTCGTCTTCTTGGGTACATACCCCATTGATTTCAGTGCAGTCCTGATTTTCGCTCCACTCGCATTCGTGACGATTGCTGAACATATCGGAGATCACGTCGTCCTTGGCGAAATCACAGGCAATGACTTCCTTACTGATCCAGGTCTAGAAAATACACTCATGGGTGATGGTATTGCAACGTTTGTTGCAGCAGCCATCGGTGGACCAGCGAATACGACTTACGGTGAAAACACAGGTGTTGTCGCCATCACTAAGGTTGGATCAGTCTATGTCACAGGCTTAGCAGCAATCTTCGCAATCCTCCTCGGATTCTTCGGATGGATCCAAGCATTCATCAACAGTATTCCATGGGCAGTCATTGGCGGTATGACCATCGTACTTTACGGTCTGATTGCAGCCAATGGTGTCAAGATCCTGATTAAGGATAAGACAGACTTGGGCAACATGAAGAACTTGGTCATTGTATCAACGATGCTCGTGATCGGACTTGGCGGTGCATTGTTCCAAATCAACACAGCAAGCGCACTCTCAGGCATGAGCCTTGCAGCGATTGTTGGTATCCTGTTGAACCAAGGCATCAACCTACTTGAAAGAGTCGGAAAAAAGGCTTAGCAAATAGATAAACCAAGGGATTCGCAATCGCATGCGAATCCCTTTTTTTCGTTATCAGATGGATCAAACACGTTTGTAAGGTGTGTAACTGCGATCTGCTTTCGTGTGGGGTTTGAAGATGCTAAATGACATGGGTGGGAGTTCAAACTTGACCAAACCAGCAAGAAAGGTCATCTCCAGTCGTTCACCCATCAGGAAATCAAACTTCGTAAAATTCATCAATCTCGAATCCTTCAGCAAGATGGTATCTGTTATTGAATGGAGTGTCGGGTTCATGAGTATGATGACTGAATCTTCAATATGGTCGGTGACGCGCATGAATCCGAAACATTCCGAATCAATTGCGATGTAGTCTCCGACTTTGAGTGCGATCTCTTTTTGATGAAGCTGGATGAGCGATTGAACCCAGACAAGCGTAGGATTGTTTGAGATGAGATCCCAGCGCATGGGCGCTCGATTCTCTGGATCATATCCGCCTTGCATACCCAGTTCAGAACCATAATACAGATTGGGAGAACCAGGCAACGTGAATTGAAGGACTTGAGCAAGTTTTCTCATCTGTTCGTCTGGCAGTTGATAGGTTAGTCTAGGCACGTCATGGTTATCCAGCAAAAGCCATGATTTCAGAATCGGTTCAATCCCTGATGATTCAATGACATCCAAGAGCATCTTGCTCGCTTTAGCAGGCGTGATTTCACCTCTTATGAGTCTTAAGATGATTTCGCGGAACGTGAAATTCATCACACCATCGATGGATTTGAGCCAGCGCTCAGGATAATTCCAAATCTCGCCGACAATCATAGCATCCTCTTTGATGCGGTGCGCTTCATCCGTGAGTGATTTGAGTATGTCGAATCCGATATCAAATGCAACATCGAGTCGCCATCCGTCAATGCCGTCTTTTAGATATGTTTTGATGACGGAGTTTTCGTCTTGATAAATGTAATCTTTGACTGCCTGATTTTCCAAATTCAGTTCAGGCAGACTTTTCGCATCCGCCCACAATCGAACGCCTTCCGGATAGTTCGGATTAAAATCAAAGAACTGTCGGTATGGGCTATTAGGATCCTGTGCACTTTGAAACAAAAAAGACTGAACACCGACATGGTTGAACACACCATCCAGCATGATGTTCATACCGTGTTGGTGTGTGGCTTGGATGAGATTGATCAAGTCTTCTTTTGTGCCATATTCACTGGAAATCTTCAGATAGTCTGTTGCATCATACTTGTGATTGGACAAAGAATCAACAATCGGATTCAGGTAAAGCACATCGATATTCAGTTGTTTGATGTAATCAATTTTTTCTAAGAGACTCTTGAGATTGCCACCCCAAAAATCCAGTTCATGACTCCAATACTTGACATTAGGCAAAAAAACACCTGCTTTTGGAAGATCGTTCCAAGCCTTCAGGTTTTTAGGATAGGGATAAAGATTGGAATCCAATTGCTTGGGAGGATTGAAACGGTCGACAATCACTTGATAGACGACAGCGCCATTTCTCCAGTCTTCAACACGTTTTTTAAATGTATTCATAGAAACTCCTTAGGGTGTTATACCTCTACTATAACTGATAATATCCGAAATTCATCATAGATCTCATCGATAATCGTGGTTTTCAAGTCTATCTATCAAAAAAGTTGCACAGGTTTTTGTGCAACTTCATGGAGATTACTTTTCAAAAATGAGCTGCCATGGCGTATCAAACTTGTCAATCAGATATCCATACCCTTCACTGAAAAATGATGGACTGAACTCTGTGATGACTTTTGCATCCACTTTCAATTGATGCCACGCATCCTTAAGCTTTTCTAAATCATTTGAAACGATGGCCAGTGAGAAATTGTTTCCTTTGATCAGATCCATCCCAAATCCCTCTGGTGTATCAGAGATCATGATTCTCGAACCAAAGACAATGATTTCAGCATGCATGACGAGATGTTTGATCTGTTCTGGAGTTTGATAGTTGGGATCGACATAATCACCATAGGACATGATTTCAGGTTCGGGACCTCTGAAAATACGTTGATAATAAGCAATGGCTTCTCTGGCGTTTCCAGGAAAATTGACATAACATAGTGTAGACATAAGACACCTTCTTTCATATCAAGTATATCCACTTGAGCAAAAAATGACAAATCAAATGCCTATAAGCTATTGATTCAAGATGGCTTTGAGTCTTTCTGACATCGGTGGATGTGAGTAATACAGGAGTACTGCAAGTGGATGAGGATTTAAGTTGGATAGACCTACTCTGTAGAGAACCTTCAGAGCGGAAGCCATATGCAACTTGTCTGTTTGAGCAACAGCAAACGCATCAGCCTTATATTCAGCTTTTCTGGACAGATAAGAGAGTGGAATCCCAAGTATTAAGTCAAAAGGTGCCATCAAAATCGTGAACAAGATCAAACCAAATCCGAAATGAATGCCAGATAGTCCAAACGGCGTCATGAGTGATGCACTCTGCAAGACGATGCCAATCAGACCTGCATAAAGACCCAATAGCAATATTTGTTGAATGAGCATTCTGGTCGTATCCTTATGAACGGCATGCCCCAGTTCATGGGCAAGGACGGCGAGTATTTCATCATCAGACATTTTTTCAATGAGTGTGTCATACAAGACGACTTCTTTGGTCTTGCCGATACCTGAGAAAAAAGCATTCAGTTTGCTTGTTCTCTTCGATGCATCCATGACATACAGAGCTTTCAAACTGAAACCAACCTTTGAAGCGAGTGCGAATATCTTATCTCTTAATTCGCCTTCAGGCAGTGGGGTGAACTTATTGAACGCACGCATGATGAGACGATTGATGAACATGAAGATTAAAATCATGATCAAAGCGATCCCAAGCCATGCAAACAGGATAAAACTCCATAAGTCTGTGGTATTCAAATAGATGGTCTGAAGCCCAAACACAGTAAAGCCACCAAAAAACAGAATCAGGACAAGTCCTTTGATGACATCTTTGACAAATGTCTTTGTTGTTGACTTGTTGAATCCATAACGTTCTTCAATCACGAATTGCGCATGATATCTGAATGGAATGCCAATCAGTGTAGTGAACACTAAGTAAACGCCCAGGAAGTATAAGGTTTGAAGTCTGATGGAATCTGACCATGCCGAAACCAAACCTTCAAGCCATCCGAAAGCTCCGGATAATAACAACAAAAGCAATACAACCAGATTGAATCCTCTCTTAATCATCGAAAACCGGTGTTGATCCAAAGAATAACTCAACCAGTTCTTATACTTTTCTTCATCATAGACATCTTTGATATTCTCAGGTATCGGATTCAATCGATACTTGTTGTTCAATACAGCTACGATGAGTTCAAACAGATAAACCCCCAGAATCACGCCAATCACGAGATAGATCATGGATAATACCTCCTCATTTTCAATCATTATACCATAATGAAAAAGGACTGCCTTCATCAGACAGTCCTTTTCCCTCATAGATATCATCGTGCGGATCAGTCATGTTGTAAATCATGAATCATCACATGCAAGATGCATAAGATGATTCATGACCCCCAGAAAAACAATACGTTTAATTAAAGAGATGGATCATCGATTGAAAATAATAACTGCTCGTCGAATGACTGAGTCCATAGTCAATCAAACGATGATGCTGATCATAGACATGGTTGGTCGATGAGATGGAAGGTGATCCTTCTTGTTCATTCAAATGTTTGGCAATATGATTGGGTAAGTTGACCGCTTTGGTGACACGGTGAGAGTCTTTCGCATACAATCCATAATGCTCTAGAATGAATGCGTTGAGTGGTTCTGTACCTGAAAATACTTTGTCAATGTCATGAAATATGTCCATGGGCAAATAGTTTTCAAGAATGATGAGGGGTCGGTTGTTGCCTTTATAGATGCGGTTGATCCGTAAGAATGTTCTGCTTTGGTCAAAACCCATCTGACGAGCTTCCGCTTCCGTGACTGTGACAACGCTTCTTTCGATACATTCAATCGAAGGTGTCAGACCCAGTGCGATGATGGCATCATAGATTGCGGTATTCCGATCAAAGAAGTAATTGGTCAGTTCGAGATAGGTGACTTCGAATCCGCGTTCAGTCTTTTTGATGAAACTTTCCTTGACCAGAAGTCTGTAGGCCGAATTGACCCACTCTTTGTCAATCAAAAGCATTTCCGCCAAATCTTTGGATTCTGGCAACAAGTCCTGATAATAAAATGTCTGATCCAGAATCAATGCTTTGATCCGATCTTTGATTTGCATGTCATAAGGGCGTTTTTCTCTTCTGTCTATGGAAATCAGTTCAGTGATTTTATGATCTTGCATGGACGGTCACCTCGAACTGTGTAAATTCGCCTGGGAAATAATTGACAATGTATGCAACCATGCGCTGATGCTGATCAATCCATTGGCTTCTCACTAAGTATACGGCTTCACTTGGTAATATATTCAGAAGTTGTGCTTCCGCTGAAGATGCTTTAATGGGTGAGAATGTATTTTGAATCTGGTTGATGGATAAACCATACACATCATGAATCAATGAAAACATCCCCATGGATTTCTGGTATTTTTTCTTGAGTTCTGGAAAAAACTGTTCCGGTAGGTAGATATGCTGATAGACAATGGGTTGGCTGTTTTCTTTGACAACACGTTGAATCACATAATAAGATGCTTCCCGTTCCAGTTTGAGCATGCGCTGGATGATATATTCATCATCGATACAGTCAAAGAGAAGATCTGTCGTTTGATAGATGTTATCTTTTTTGGGATGTGTTTCAAAAAGGTAGATGTCGGAAAATGCTTGGTGATAAACCTTGCGGTTGGTCACAAATGTGCCTCTGCCTTTGACTCTTTTGATCATGTCCTGATGGATGAGTTGCTGGTATGCCATTTTGACCGCTGTTTGGCTAACATCAAAAACATCACAAATTTCTTTCTCGGTTGGCAGACGGTCGTTATACGTCAGTCTTCCGGACTCAATCGCTTGAGCAATCGATGAAGAGATTTGTTTATAGATGGATGTTTTGATGGTCTTGTCAATGAAAATATAGTCCATAGAAGCATAACCTCTTTCATGTTGAACTTAATTTCATCATAGCATATTTATAATAATTCCACTACTGTTTAGGCACACCAAGCTGTTCAAGCAATAGACCGACTCTGCTCGGACGATCGGCGACTTTGGCACCTGCACGTTCAAGGACTTCGATCTTGTGTTGGACTGATCCTTTGCCACCGGTGATGATTGCACCAGCATGACCCATCTTTTGACCTTTGGGTGCGGTACGTCCACCCAAAAAGGCAACGAGAGGTTTCGTGAATTGCTTGGTCATCATCATCTCTGCAACTTCTTCTTCCATGGTTCCACCAAGCTCGCCGATGATGACGACAGCACTGGTATCGGGATCTTGTTCAAAAAGAGGTAGGAACTCTGCGAAGCGTGCACCGGGCACTGGATCGCCACCCACACCAATCAAAGAAGAAACACCGTATCCTGATTTGACAATCATCGCTGTCACTTCGTTGGTGAGTGAACCACTTCGGGTCATGACACCGATCGATCCCTTTTTATAAACGCGTTCAATCCAATGCGGAAAACTACCCATCATGGCTTCATGAGGAGAAATAACGCCTGATGTATTACCACCGACGACAAAGGCATGTTCATCCAATGCACGTGCACGAATCGTCATCATGTCATGCAGAGGAATACCATCTGCAATCGTGACGATTTTTTTGATACCTGCATCAAGTGCTTCAAACACTGCGTCTTTGGTTAACTTAGGGGGAACGAATAACATTGTCGCATCAATCTTGTGATGCTTCATGGCATTCTTAATTGAATGATAGACTGGAACGCCAAGAATGGTTTGTCCTTCTTTTCCAGGTGTGACACCACAGACGACCTGGGTGCCTAAGTTTTTCATATGTTCGGTCCAGAAACTGCCTTCAGAACCGGTGATGCCTTGCACGCACACTTGGGTGGTACGATCAATGAAGATACTCATTGTTTGCCTCCTTTTGCGAGTTCACAAGCCATTCTAACGGCTTCTTCAGTATCATAGAGCGGTGTAAGTCCCGCGCTTTTTAAAATGTTCACAGCTTCAATTTCATTGGTTCCACGGATACATGTGACAATCGGACGGTCTGGTTTGAGTCTCTTGATGGCTTCAACGATGCCTTCTGCCATGACATCGGCTCTTGCGATGGTTCCGAATGTGACAATCAAAATGACCTTGGAAGGCACTTTCAAACAAATCTCCATGGCTTTGACAGCTTTCTTATAGTTCGGACCACCAAATTCCAAGTAGTTGGCAACAGTGCCCCCTTCATAATGAATGAGGTCATAGACAGTGGTCGTGAGTCCTGCTCCCGCACACATCAGACCGATATCACCATCAAACTGAATGAATGGAATACCTTCAAGACTTGCTTCATAGGCTGCTTCAGATGAATAATCGGCTTGTGTCTGTGCAAATCGCGTCTGACGATAGACAGAATTGTCATCAATCATGATTTTCCCATCGCCAGCAACGATTGAATCGCTTTGCGTGACAAAAAGCGGATTGATTTCGACGAGTTCAGCATCATAGTTCATGAAGATGTCATACAGTTTCATGATCACTTGAATCATCTCTTTGGTTGTTTGTGGGGATAAGTGCATCTGATAGGCAATGTGTCTTGCCTGATTGGGCATCAGTCCATATCGCAAGTCAATCATTTCCTTGATGATTTTTTCAGGATGATCGACTGCGAGTGTTTCAATCTCGACACCACCAGATTCGCTCGCTAAAATGACTGCTTTTCCGGAAGGTGCATCGACGGTGATGGAAAGATAGATTTCTTTAGATATCTGGATTGCTTCTTCAATGAGGAGATAAGGCATGGAAGGTTCAGCATCAAAAATACGTTTCATTTCTTGTGCTGCTCTCTCGCTATCTTTAACCAAACTGATGAGTCCCCGTTTGCCACGACCGCCAGAAAGCACTTGAGCCTTGATGACACAAGGGTATCCGATATCATCGGTTGTCGGACTGATGTCTTTTCGATCGATCAGTTTGCTTTTGGGTGTTGGGATGCTAAACTCTTGAAAAACGGTCTTCGCTTGAAATTCATAGAGTTTCATGGTTTCACTTCTCCTAGATAACTTCCGAAGATTTCTTGATCTGTCGGTCTCTTGGGTGTGAAATATTCAGATACCCAAGTCACGTTGATGAAATGCTTGTATGTGATATTTTCAGATGTGATATTGCCACCCCATGAACCACAACCTAAAGATACTGTTGATGGCATGCCATTGAAAAACGCACCGCCGTTACCGGCAGCCTGAGGCTGATTGACCATGACCCTGCTGGTTTTCATGTTGGATCCGAGTGCTTCAACATACTTAGGAGTGAATGTATGGATACCACATGAATGACCTGTTCCATAATGATCGGTCAGACGCTTCAATATCGAATACCCTTCTTCAAACTGACTGTATTTGAACACCGTTAACACCGGTGACAGTTTTTCTTGTGAGAATAAATCATGTTCTAAATCTTCTCTGCCTTCGACCATCAGGACTTTGATAGTGTCAGGGATTTGAATCGATGCACCTGATGCTATTTTTTGTGCGGATTGTGCGATGATTTCAGGATTGATCGAGCGATATCCTTTGGCATTCAAGATCCACATGTGGTGTTCAAGTTCATTTCTTTCTGCTTTGACGAAATAACTACCTAGACCAACCATTTCGTTGATGAACTGATCATAGATGGAAGCATGGACGATGACAGAATTTTCGCTTGAACACGAAGTTGCATAATCAAAAGACTTGCTGGAAAACACCTTCTTTGCTGCATCTTTGACATCAGCATCTTCTGCAATGATCTGGACTGAATTACCCGGTCCGACACCATAGGCAGGTGTTCCTGATGAGTAAGCAGCTTTCACCATCGGTCCGCCGCCCGTTGCCAGAACGACATTGACCTGTTTCATGAGTTCTCCTGTGATTTCCAAAGAAGGTTCCTCGATGATTTGAATCAGATCGAGTGGTGCTCCGACTTTTTTCAGACCTTGTCTCATGAAATCGACTGCCATCTTCGATGACAATTTGGCTTTGGGGTGAGGTGCGAAAATGACGGCATTTCTGCCTTTCAAGATGGTGATGGCATTACTTGCTGGAGTTGCAGTCGGATTGGTCACTGGTGTAAGTGCACCTACCACACCGACAGGCTTTGCGTATTTCTTGATCTTTTTGATATCATCGGTTTCAATCAAACCTACTGATTTTGACCCTTTGATATCTGCAAGTACACCGAGCACCTTATTCTTATGCTTGGTGATTTTGTCAGCGACGTTACCCATACCTGTTTCTTCGACCGCTTTTTCAGCGAGTAACTTGATCTGATCATCAACATACACTTCCCAGCCAATCGCAACACAGACTCTATCAATTTCTTCTTGAGTGTAGTTTTCAATCGTTTGTTGGGCTATTTTAGCCCGATGGACATATTCAAAAATGATTTCTTTGGGATTCATCATCATCTGCTCCTTTAGACAAGAATACCTACAAGTCCCAGAATCCATAAGAACACTGAAACAAAGGCAAGTGAAACGAACGCATAAGCGAATAATTCTTTAAATAGTATTTTACGATCCACAACTTCCGGAGCACTGGCGATGGCGAGTGCGCCCATGGTTGAAAATGGACTGATCGTCACAAAGTGTGATCCGATGGCGATGACAATCGTAATGACCGCTGGTGTGACGGTATTGTTCAGTCTCTCAGAAAGTTCAACAGCCGTAGGAATCAAGGTCGGCATGACAACGCCAACTGCTGATGAAAACATCGACATCACCCCCGATAGAATCGATATGATCGGAATGGCAGATGTTTTGGTCATGAAACTGGAAAGTATCGATGTGAGTAGAGAAACACCACCAAGTTCACTGACAACACTGATCAATACAGCGGTTCCACAAATCAGGGTGATCGCAGTCCATGAAACACTTTGGATCGCATCTCTTTGATCTGTTGTCTTGATGATGAGCAAAAACGTTGCCAAAACGATACTTGCAAAACCGACATTGACTTTGAACAATAAGACCCAAAGGATCAAGATCAAAATACAGATGAGTGTGATCACTTGATGACGATTGAAAGCTTGTGGTTTTTCAATCTCGATCCGATTGCCTTTCAGTTTTGCACCACCGAGCATGAAGAACAATACGAATGACAGTGCCAACATACTGATGACATGTGTCACATAAATGCGAAATCCAAGATCGCCAACGCCATGTTCGCTTGCGAGTGTGAGTGCGACAATGCCATTTGGCGCAATCGGAGATAATCCCCCTGCAATCGCACCATTGATGATCATGACAGCCATGAGTGTTGTCGGAATTTTTGCCTGATAAGCAAGGGCTAATCCAATCGGGAGTAGCAATGCTCCAGTTGAAATGTTGCCTGGTCCGATCGAAGCGAGGATGAGTGCAAGGAAGAAGAAAACGATGATGATCAGTATCGTTTTTCCATGACTCTGATAAATCATGAACTTAGACACTTTTTCGAGTGTTCCATTCAGTTTGGTAATCCCAAACAGTAATGTGACACCAAAGGTCGTAAAGAATAACTTGAGTGGCCAGTATCCGATGATGGTATCAATCGGGATGCCGCCAATGTAATAACCGAGAAACAAAGAGAATACCAATGCAATTAAACCGACATTGATGTTTTTCCAAAAACCAATGGCAATCGCGAGGACGATTGCAACAAGCGATATGATTTCGATGAACATTGCAAGTTACCCTTTAGGGTGAAAACTTTCTTGTTCGATGGCTTTGACAACGATCCGTGCCTTTTCGAGATTCTTTGCACGCCAATCTTCTAGGTTTTGTGTGAATGAAGTATTCAAGAATACCTTCGTCATTTCAACACCAAGAATCGGGGCAATGATCCAACCGCCCATGCACAAGATGTTCGCATCGTTGATGGCACGCGCTTTTTCTGCGGCATAGACAGATTCACAAGCAGCTGCATAGACACCTTCATGCTTATTGGCAACCACAGACATACCCATGCCAGTACCACAAATCAGGATGCCTTGTTCATAGACTTTCTTCTGGATGAGTTTAGCGCCTTTCTGAGAGACTTCAAAAAATGGAAACGGTGCGTTTTCATCGGTGGTCCCGATATCTTCAACCGTATACTGTTGTTCAACTAAATACCCTTTAATGGCTTCTTTAAGGACAAATCCGGACTTGTCCGATCCGATGAATATTTTTTTCATGGTCATAGGCTCTCTTTTCTTATTTCACTTTTTTTGCAATCACGCGGTGTGCCGCTTCAACGATATTCTTCGCTTTGAGTCCAAACTTTTCCATCAAGAAATCTTTCTTGCCGACTTCTCCGAAATGATCCATCACACCGACACGTTCCATGATGACTGGATAGTGTTCTGAGAGTACTTCAGCAACAGCACTGCCTAAACCATTGATGATGTTGTGATTTTCAGCGACCACGACAGCATGCGTCTTCTTGGCTTCGTTGATGATTGCTTCCTGATCAATCGGTTTGATGGTATGAATGTTGATGACACTGGCTGAAATCCCTTCTGAAGCGAGTATCTTTTGTGCATCGAGTGCTTCTTTGACCATGATGCCAGTTGCGAAAATCGAAACATCTTTTCCACTGATGATCGTGGTTGCCTTACCCAGCGTAAACTGAGTTCCGAGTTCATAGATTGGGTCAAATTCCTGACGGAGTAATCGAATATAGACAGGACCTGGATGATTGAGAATCTGTGGGAATAACTGCTCGAGTTGTACACCATCCACAGGCTCGACAATCGTCATGCCTGGGAGATTTCTCATCAAACCAACATCCTCTAATGACATGTGGGTTCCCCCATTGAGCTGTGCCATGACACCTGGGTCAGATCCGCACATTTTGACATTCAGTTTCGCATATGCAATCGACAGAGTCACTTGGTCGAAGACACGACGGGTTGCAAACGGTGTGAACGTGTGCGTGAATGGCAGTTTGCCCATATTGGCCAAACCGGCAGCGACGCCAATCATGTTGGCTTCGGCAACACCAACATTGACCGCACGGTCTGGGAATTTTTCAGCGAATAGTGTCGTCTTCAACGCTTTCATGAGATCGGCTTCGACGATGACGATATTCGGGTTCAATTCTGCATAGTGAATGAGTAAATCAACATAGATGTCTCTGAGTTGTCTTTTGAATAGTTCCATGATTTACACCAATCCTTTCATGGCTTCAATGGCCATGTCTTTGGTGACTGGCATGTTATGTGAGCCAACTTTACCTTCACAAAATGATGCACCTTTACCTTTGATGGTATGCATGATGATCATGGAAGGTTTTCCCTGATAGGCTTTTGCCTTCAAGATTGCTTCACGGATGGCCATGACATCATGACCATCAATGACTTGAACGTGCCAGTTGAACGCATCCCACTTCTTATCCAGAGGCGATACGTCATTGATCAAGGCAGTCTCACCATCGATTTGCATCTTGTTATAATCTGTGAACGCGATCAGATGATCCAGTTTTCTAGATCCAGCAAGCATTGCTGCTTCCCAGATTTGACCTTCTTGTGATTCACCGTCACCAATGAGGGTGTAAATCTTATAAGGTGCATGATCCATCTGTGCGGCAATCGCCATACCGACTGCTGCTGAAAATCCTTGAGCAAGCGAGCCTGTCGTCATATCGACACCGACGGTTTTATTCATATCCATATGTGAGGGTAGGTTTGTATTGGAAATGTTTAAGGTATCGAGTAACTCCATCGGAAAATAGCCTTTGAGGGCGAGTGTCGCATAGACAGCGGGTCCGCCATGACCCTTGGATAAGACAAAGCGATCACGCATCGGCCATTTCGGGTTTTTGGGATCAATATTCATCTGGTCATAGTAGAGCACCGTTAAAGCATCCACGATTGAAAGCGAACCACCGATGTGTCCGACACCGAGTGTTGCGATCGTATGGATGGTGTATTTCCGTATTTCTTTGGCATTGAATTCTAATGATTGTCTTAAGTCCATATATTCTCCTAGTATTGATATGTTTCGATATTGAGCATCTGACCCAATAACACGATTTCTTGTTTGACATTACCATAAATGATCACGTAGTGAGGTTCCCATCCCTCTTTGATCATGCTTGTGATCATGTGATGCACATCTTGCTTGACTTTGACCACGACAGATGTCCCTAAAAACTGTTGGGGCTTATCCAGGATTTCTCCTTCTGAGACGAAGAATCTGAAGGTGCCATTTGGCAGGCGTCCGATTCTGAACAGGGTTGCTTCTAGATGAGGTCTTAAACCAAATTCCATCGTTGGACCAATCTTTCGATTGGGATGCACGCCTGTTTGTGCTCCGGTTTCTTTTCTGGCCAAGGAACATGCTGCGGTTCCACAATGCCAGAAAGTGATGGTATTTTCTATCTCATCCATCGATACAGGATCACCTAAATAGGTGGGATTTCCTGTGAGTTCTTGTCCGACAAACATGGATAATGCGCCATAAGCATCGGCTTCACATGCAGCAGCAATCTTTCTATCATTGAGTAAACCCAAGACACCGCACACTGGTGTTTTATACTCCGTGAAGAAATCAGGCCAGCAACGGGATGCAATCGCATCAATCCGGTTCGTATCGATATAGTCTTGATATGCTTTGAACAAACGGATGAAATCTTTCTGGTTGTTTAAATCAATCTGATCAAGTCCTATCATCTTCTGATGAGCAGTCTTCGATTCTTTGACGATCTCCTCATCCTTGAACTGTTTGGCGATGTTCATGAATTCTCTGGCTTCGATCGATTTCAGATTCACACCAAAAGCCGATGCCATATCGAGATCGAGCGCTCTGCCAAATCCAAAACCTTCGGGCGTGTGACCAATCACGAGTAGATTCATATTTCTCATTCTGATCTTGATGGACAGTGCTCGAGTGATTTCTTTCAACTGACGTAGAACACTTGCTTCATCGGGAGATCCGATCAGCGTGATGAGATTTTTCCCTCTCATCTGCTGATAAGCAAAACCTGAAGAAAAGGCTCCTGTAAGCGAGTTTAGTCTGAGTCTTCCGCCATCAATGGCGGGTTCTCTCAGTGTCCATAAGACAATGGGGGCATCCGTTCTTCTCAAAATTTCAGTCATATATGCCGAATTGGCGAATGTGACATGTTGGACAATGACCAGATCAGCATGCTTGTTCAACATGAATTGCGATAAGTCATTGATGCTGAGCAACATTGTTTCAGGCATGATGAGTTCATGATCAATCGATTTCAATAAAGTTTTTGATGCTTCAAACATCGCTTGTGCGGATGGCATATGGAATGTTGGAACACCGATGGGTAAGTATAAGATTTTAAGTGGGTTCATTGTCGTTATCCTTTCATCTATCCATTGCTTAGTCAATCACGATCAACGTCATTGACTAAACAATGCATGACATCATTTCAATGAAATGGTGCTGTCCGATGTGGACAGCACCCCATTCCACTGATGATGACTTTAGTCCATGATGTCCTTGAGTTGAGTTTCGAGTTCTGTCAAGAGTTGTAAAGCTGTCTTCGTGTTGCTTGGATCTGCTGCATTTTGAACCAGTAAGTTGATGATTGGATACATGCCTGGAATCATGACTTGGTTTAGCCAGTCAGTAATATAGACATTGTCTGTGTTCGCAATTTCATCTAAGAATACATTGTACTGTTCAGCAAATGGACCGTAGTTCACCTGAGCACCAAGTCTTGGAGTCAGATAAGGAACGCCATTGGTGAATTGGTCATGGTTGACGCCTTCAGCAAGCCAAGAAATGAATGCCTTAGCTTCTTTTTCAGCACCACTGTTGACAAATGCTGCCATGGATTTACCACCGAGAATCGTTGCACGGTTATCGCCTTTTGGCATTGGAACGACTGTCCAGTTGAACGTCAAGTTCTGGTACGCACTCACGTTCCAGTTACCGGACATATGGAATCCATAAGTGCCCTTACGGAATTCTGCTGCAGAATTCTTAACGACATACGTTTGGTTGCTTAAGAATCCATTGCCATACCAGTCCATCAATTTTTGAAGTGTTGCAACTGCCTTTGCAGACTTCAGATTGGATTGTGTATAAGGTGTACTCCACAGTTGAACACCGTGTTGATAGAACAAAGGCATGAAACGATGTGCCTGATGATCAAAGATACCAGGAGCTGTCACATCTTCTTTGTCTCTCAATTTATTCATTTCGGTTTCGAACTGTGTCCAAGTCCAAACTGGATCGCCTAGTTCTGGATAGTTGACGTTATATTTGTCAAGTAAGTCCAGATTGACAAATAATCCGTTCGCGGTAATATCCATCGGAAGCGCAATGACCTCGCCATCTTTGTTGAAGAATAAGTTCTTGAATTCATCTTCTTCGAACACTTTGTCAAGACTCAAGATTTGATCTTGGAAGTTATTCAGATGACCTTCAGTGACTCTTGCAAGATGAGGTGCTTTTCCACCACTGATCATGGTTGCTAAGCGTTGTTCATACTCATTGTATGGGGTTGAAACGAGTGTAATTTTAACACCCTTTTCTTGCTCATAGCGGTTCAGTAAGGTCTGCATGACAAATCCTTCAGTACCATCACTCCACCATAGCATGGTCAACTCTTTTTCACCCTTGTCGTCACAGCCAAACATTAGGAAAGCTGCAAACACTGTAACTAAGACTAAAAACAGTTTTTTCATATGTTTCTCCTTTTTTTCTATATAATATCTGTTCCTGACAGATGATTATCCTTTCATACCTGATTCAACAGTACCTTGAACAAATTGTTTCTGAAAGATGATGAAGATGATGAGCATCGGGATCATCGAAAATACCGATATTGCCAGTGCAGATGTGTAATCGGTCCCAAACTCACCCGTTAGATTGGCAATCGCGAGTTGCAACGTATATTTTTCTGGCGAGTAGATCGCAATCAGTGGCCAAATATAATCATTCCAGCGCCACATGAAACTGAAGATGGCAAGTGTTGCAATGGCGGGTTTGGCATTCGGTAAAATGATTTTGGTGAATATCTTCCATTCGGATGCACCATCAATGCGCGCCGAACAGATGAGATCATCTGGAATGGTAAGCAAATACTGTCTCATCAAGAAGATACCTGTGGGGGTTGCTGCTGGCGGGATGATGATGGCCCACAAGGAATCATACATACCGAAGAACGTGATGATTTTAAAGATCGGTGCCATGAAGATTTCAAGCGGTAGCATGATGGTCGACAAGATGACGATCATGATGACGGTTGAACCCTTGAACTTAAACTTAGCCAGTGCATAACCGCTCATCGTGTTGATGACAATCGCGATCACGGTGGATGTTGTGGCAACAATCAAAGAATTTAAGATGTATTTGCCATATCTGCCCGTGGAAAGCACATGGATGTAATTGGCAATGGTCCACTGTCTTGGAAAAAATGACGGTGTCGTTGAAAAGAGTTCTGCCATACCCTTGAATGAGGATAGGATGGTGTAGAGCACCGGAACCAAGAAAATGAAGACAACAAGCGTTGAAATGATCTGTGCAATGATGACTTTTCTTTTCTTTCTCATTGATTTTCACCCCGCTTTGACGTGAAGAAAATCAAACCAGAAAATGACGTCACAATGATAAGCATGATCACAGACATCGCACT
The DNA here is from genome assembly GCA_002422045.1 of Acholeplasmataceae bacterium UBA6190. GTDB lineage: Bacteria > Bacillota_I > Bacilli_A > Acholeplasmatales > Acholeplasmataceae > Peloplasma. Next base: position 6,505 of record DITG01000042.1, on the reverse strand, counting down.
CGCAAGACCGACCTGATAATGTCTGAATGCCATTTCATAGATGTACTGAACTGTGAATTCGGTGGCTCTGAAGGGTCCTCCACCGGTGAATGTGACTACCAACGGATAAATCTTGAAGATTTCCATGGTCACGAGAATCATGACCATCACACGTGCTGCTTTCAAACTTGGGATGGTCACATAAAGAAACTGTTGGAAAGGACTTGCGCCATCCATTTCGGCTGCTTCATAAAGACTTTCCGGAATGCTCAGTAAGGCAGCCAGGAAAATGATCATGTAATAACCAGATCTCGACCAGAGAATGGCAAACACAATGGACACCCATGCAAACTTACCATCGCTTAAGGTTGCTGATGGTGTGAAGGGACCAGATACCAAACCGAGTGAAGAGGAAAACTGATGAATGGCAGATAACGTCGTGTTGAACAGACTGTAATTGCCTGCCAAAATCCACTGCCAGATGATCCCCACGACAATCGCAGATATCATGACTGGCCAATAATAGACCGCACGGTAGAAACCAATGAGCTTGATGGGTTGCTTGAGCAATGTTGCCAGTGCCAGTGCAATCGCAAACATCAGTGGAACCGTCACAGCAACCAACCCAATGGTATTTTTCAGTGCTTTGATGAAAAACGCATCTTTGAAGACTCTGGCATAATTTTCAAATCCGATGAAATTGGCGGATCCGAACGTAAAGAGTGTCCGATCCGTAAATGAATAGAGAATACCGATGATTGCAGGTAAGATGATGAAAACAGAAAAGATCAGTAGATTAGGAGCTAGGAATATGTAGGGTATGACCTTCTGTTTCAACCTGTAGTTGCGGTATGTTTGTTCTTTTGTCGTCATTCAGACTCCTTAGGCGTATGTCTTGGTTATATTCTGAAATAGATAGGCAAATGATGATTTCTTTGTATAAAATACTGGCGGATAACCCAGAGGGCAATCCACAGTCACTTCTTTTCCACCTTGATACTCAACACCAGTCCACAAATGAATCCACGTATCTTCCGGGAGATAAACACTCATTTTTTCCTGATGTTCTAAGACAACAGGTTTGATGAGCATATCTTTACCAAAGAGATACTGATACTGCAGTTGGTAAGCCTGTTGATCGTTTTCATAATGGAAGAATAGAGGTCTTTGGACTGGAAAACCGAGTAGGGATGCTTCATGAAACAGATGTTTGATGTAGGGTTTCAGCATCACTCTCACCGATGTCATCCGTCCCATGTGGTGCATCGTATGGGCATCGTTATAAAACTGGAAATTGTCTTTCGGACGATTGCCTTCATGGGTGCGCATGTAGGATGTGAACACATTCATTTCGCACCAACGGTCAAACAGTTCTTTGGTTCTGATATTGCCATGGAGTGAGGTATAACCTCCGATATCACTATGCGTGTAAGGATTTCCAATGATACCCACGGATAATGCCGCAGGAATCACGGATGCTATACCATCATGGGTTTCCCAGTTCACACTTTGATCGCCAGCCCAAATGGATGTCGAGTAACGCTGTGAACCAAAACCACCTGCACGCATGAAATAGAATACTTTACCGAGGTTGTTGGTTTCCTTAACGGCTTCATAATTACATTTCGCCCAAAGCACCGGCCATTCGTTATGCATCAATACTGCATCCACACCATTGTGCAGTTTGCAATCAATGGGCAAGTATTCACCGAAATCTGCCATCCAACCTTTGATACCGAGTCTGATCAGATTGTTTTTGATGACTTCCTTATACCATGCATACGCGAGTGGGTTGGTCAAATCAACAATCCCGCAATAGAACTCACCAAAGTCTTCCTTATAGGATTCACCTTGTTGATTGAGGACAAGAAATCCTTGTCGTTCAGCTTCCAGAAACAACGATTCGTTTTCCAATAAAAACGGACATATATACGATAGAAAGTGAACATGATCCTTTTCAAGTTCCTTGATCTTTTCAGGTAAGGAAGGATATAAGTTCTCATTGAGTTTCCAATTCCAGTATAGTCGTTTGCCAAATGTTGTGAAACGGTATCCTGCCCAATCCTGGCACCATAAACCGCTCACCTTGATGCCGTGATCTTGGGCTTTTTTGAGATAGGCTAGGACTTGTTCAAGTCCACCTTGCACACCCAAAACCATGCCATCAAGCAAGTATTCGGGGAGTAGAGGAGGTCTCCCTGTATACTCGGTGATGTCTGGTAACAACTCTACATAGTGGTCTTTCTTCATGAAGATGAAACCTTTGGGAATCTCCCATGTCAGACATTCATGAAAATCAGGATGTCTGAAATCAAAGATTGCGTAAGCATAGGAATCCAAATGGAAATAAGTCTTTCTGCTACTGACAAAGCTTGTTTCCGGATAATAGGTGGTGTAGAAACTACCCCCTGCCTTATCTACTTTATTTGCATAAAAGGTGGTGAGACTCTTTGGGTCTCTGCCGACACCGGATTCACTGGTGAACAGTGGTACCGAATGGCCTCTCATGTTGAAGAATGAAGCTTGTTCTCCGAGTCCGTAAACCGACTCATCTTTTGTCGCATAGACCCGGAACCAGAACCGGTTCATCGGTTGGTTGAGATGAAATTGACCCACCAAACGACCTTGTTCTACAGATAATGTCAGTTTGAGTTCGATATCTTGATTGGAAAATAGGATGGTTTGATCATGACATACGGCATGTCTCAAAGGGATCCGCTCAAAGATGTAGTCATCGATATTGAAATTTCCGCGATAACTCTCAATCGTTTCTTTGCCTTTTCCAACATAAAATGACGGGTTTTGTTCGCTATGTACCAAAACAATTTCGTCTTTGAAGATGACAGTGATTTGATTAGAGTCTTGAATAATCTTTAGCATGTTCTTCTCACTTGTATTGAATCATCAGATTATCGCCAATCAATCCTGGATATGCGCCAAGATTGACGAGATTTGTATTGTCGGGATGAGCAATGATGCATTTGTTCGTTTTGAAGAGTAAGGGATCCGGACTCGCTTTTTTTTCTTCATCTGTAACAAATGCCATATTGGTTCCATAAGGTAGAATGACACCACACTTGAATCCATCATCACTGACTTTACAGGGTGAGAAATGGAGTGTTGTCGGGTTGAGGATGACTGTGGTATGGGCTGGGATATAGAATGCTTTGAGATGTTTGACTTCATAGTGTTTGTCTTTGATGTCTTTGGTCAAACCGAGCATGAGCACCAAAGGCGACAGTGCAAGATTGATTTCATAGGACGGATGATATTCCAGTGCATTCAAGTGTGAGTTGTTGCCATTGACGTATCCAAACTGTAATGGAGTAGTTCCAAAGATAGCATCCAGTTTCAGATGATCGTGACATGATTCCCATAAGAGGGGATCATGCGCAATGTATTGATTCATGGTTGCAGGTACTTCTGTGTGTTTTTCTAAATAGTCGAAGTAACTTGAAAAATGAATATCTGAAATGATGCTACCATAGGCTGAAAATGATGAGTCAGTGATCTCATGAATGTCAATTGTTGGATTCAAGGTTTGGAGTTGTTTTAGGTTCATAGGGTGTAAGCGCTTTCCTCATTCGTCAAAAAAAATGTGATTTAGGCAAAAGAAATAGAAGTGAAAATGTCATTGGTTTTTTCGCTCTCGTCTCTTTTTTAGATTAACTTTGTCGCCATGCATGATAATTTACCTCTATCTTACCATCATCAAATCGAATTAACAACCACTTTTTGATATTTTTATACGCATATATATACTTTTTTTTAATTTTCATATGCATTTTAAAAAGTTCACATAGATGATGTCAAATTGTGCGTAATTTTCTGATGTTTCGATACAATACGCAATCATAAGGCTTCATTATTGATCATTTTGATCAGGTTTGGGCTGATGAATACCATGGCATCAAAAAAGACGGGAATCCCAAAGGATCACCGTCTTGACTAAAAAGCGAAATGGATTTAAATGATTATGGCCAGAATGGGTAAGAATAAATGCCGTTATAGTAAATGATCAAGTTGATCAAGAATAACGCGCCCAAGATGTAAACCACAACGCTGGTTTCTTTTCTCTTCTTGGAGAAAGCAGTCATCGCTGCATAGCTGATGAAACCGAATGCGATACCTTCAGAAATGGAGAAGGATAGAATCATCATGACAATCGTGATGAATGAAGATGCGGAGATGATGGGGTCATTCCATTCGATATCTTTCAAAGGACGAACCATCAGGACACCGACAAAAACGAGTGCCATTGCAGTTGCTGGTGAATAGAAGATTGCAGCTCCAAAGACATCGGTATATCCGCTATCAATACCGCCAACGATACCAAACAGAGGATAAATGAGCAGGGCAAGTAGGAACAAGACACCTGTTGTCACAGAAGCAAGACCGGTTCTAGCACCAGACTTGATACCTGTAGTGGATTCGATATAGGAAGTAACGGTTGATGTACCTAAGATAGCGCCCGCGACAGTACCGACAGCATCTACGATGAGTGCTTGGTTACCGCCAACCAGTTTGCCTTCGTTATCCAGTAAACCAGCTTCGTGACCGACTGCTACAAGCGTACCCGCTGTATCAAAGAAGTCAATGAAGAGGAATGTGAAGATAACTGCGTACGCCATAGGATTGGAGAGTAAAGATGGGATTGCGCCGAAAGCTTGTCCGAAGAGTAAGCCGATGTCAGAAACACCGCCAACTGCTGCGCCAGAAAACGATGGCATGAATGCAGTTAAACCTGGGAAAATGAGGCCAAGGAGACCGCCAAGAATACCGGTACCAAGGATAGAGATGATGATTGCAAAACGAGAAATCTTCTTATTCAATGCGAAGAGTACGAGAATCAAGATGATACCAAACAGTCCTAGCAATACTGTTGGGTGTGCAAAGTTCCCGAGGCGAACGAATGTAGCAGGGTCAGCAATGACAATACCTGCATTCTTCAAACCGATGAAGGCAATGAAGAATCCGATACCAGCGCCAATGGCGAGCTTCAAGCTCTTTGGAATGGCGTTGATGACGATTTCTCTTAAGCCTGTGAGTGAAATGATCACAAAGAGAATCCCTGAAATCAAAACAGCTGCAAGTGCTTCTTGCCAAGTAAAACCAAGTCCGAAGACAACGGTGAAGGTGAAGAACGCGTTCACTCCCATACCGGAAGCCAGAGCGACCGGAACCTTACCAATGATTCCCATCAAGATGGTTGCAAACGCTGCTGCGATTGCAGTGGCTGCGAAGACACCACCGAAGCTCATGCCAGTTTGGCTGAGCATGCCAGCATTCACGGGCAAAATGTAAACCATGGCGAGGAAGGTCACAAGACCGCCCAGCAGTTCTAGACCAATACTGCTGCCTCTTTCTTCAATCTTGAAAAACTTTTTAATTCTTTCCACTTTTTCTTTCTCCTTTTTGTTTTTTTTGTATTCACATGTATTTTTCAAAAATAAAAAAACCACGTCTGCTAGATTGTGGTTTCTACATATGAAAACAAACAAAAAAGTTGTTCTCATATCGTAGTCGCGAATTTTACGGAATCGCGGTAGAAACTTGACCTCCACATCAGGTCGATTATACGATACATTGAATACTCTCCCATTATAGCAAATGCCCGAATGGATTGTAAAGGTCTACTTGCGTAAAAACGCATGAAAACGTATTGCTTTGCAATCCTCCTTAAAGATCAAAAAACCTGACTTTCGTCAGGTCTTGAGCTTGAGGATTCAATTCATCGTATAAATCAGTTCAAGCACTTCTGCTTTTGTCTTGGCTTCCTTGAGTGCGTCTCTGAAATCTTCATGCATCAATCGTCTGGAAAGCATGGCAAGTACCCTCAAATGACTGTTGATGCCTTCTTCAGGCATCGCAATCATGAAGAAAAGTTTTGAAATGTCGCCATCCATGGAATCATAGATGATCCCATCATCTTTTCTGCCAAAAACAACCGATGGCACTCTGACATGAACTGATTTGGCGTGGGGAATCGCAATCTGATAGCCGATGCCCGTTGAACAGATGGCTTCTCTTGCATAAATATCTTCAATGAATCCTTCGAGATGAAACAAATGGTTCTCTTTGGCCAGCATACCAGCCAATTCATGGATAACTTCATCTTTAGTTGTTGATTTCAATTCGAGGTTGATCAAATCCAAATGAATCAATTCTTTGATGTTCATAAATGCTCCCTGTATCGATATGTGATGGACTGTATGGATAGGCCGAGCTAAATCGGCAATTGCTTCTTTTTGAAGATGAGCACACTTCCGAATAACAAAACAATAATGATGCTGATATATACACCATGATACCACATCAGCTCTGGATTGCTGACAAGCGAAACTGGATCGTATAATCCATAAAGCGAAAGATCTGCAATGATCTGCCCTTCACTTGAGACACTGCCCAACATCTTCATCAATAAGAAGACAATCGGGATGCCTGAACCGATGCCTAATGCGTATTTGGCATCATTGAATACCGATGATGCGAAAAATCCGATCATGATGATGGTCATGTTGACCAG
>DITG01000111.1 GCA_002422045.1 Acholeplasmataceae bacterium UBA6190 | reverse complement strand
CCCTTGAAATAGTGTGTTGCCTCATAGATCTGTTTAGGATCAAAAGAAGCGATCGCATGTCGAATTTTGGACATATCGGTTGTGTATTCCGAAACAAACGTCTCCATGACTTCTAAGGCGATATCATCACTGCCATCAAATCGGTCATTAAATTCTGTCTCATCAAAGACGACCAATGTTTCAGGAATCTGGATACCTCGTTCTTGAGGAATGTATTTTCTTAAGACCTGACCCAGGTTTTCCATGCGAATCGGTTTGAAAAGCACATCGTTGATTTGTGTCGATTTCATCAGATCATAGTCTTTGAAATACTGGTTGGCTGTGATGGCGATGATGGGTATCTTCTCTTGAGAAGGTCCAAGGTTACGAATTCTTCTGGTCGTTTCAAGACCATCCATCGTGGGCATTTGAATGTCCATGAAGATAATATCAAAGGTTTCTTTTTTCATGATGTCGATCGCTTTCAATCCACTGTCTGCAGATGTCGATCGAATGCCTTGTTTCAACAATATGCTTTGTAGTGCTACCCGGTTCAGTCTATTATCGTCGACAAGCAATGCATGTCCTTTCAAATTCTGATCATAGGTATCTTCCACTTGATTTTTTTGAATCTGATGAATGCGGTTGTTAATCTTTTGTTGGATGGATGTTCTGGATATCGGCCATTCGAGAAGGATGTCGACATCGTTCATGGGCGTCTGATGACGTATCATCAATGCAATGGTCAATACACTTTGCTTACCGTATGTTTGCTTCAGTGTTTTCAACTCTGTGTGAGCCTTGACATGATTTAAAGCGACAATGAAATCCACCTTATGTTGGTGAATTTGATGCATTTGAAAACAGGAAATACCCATCGATTCCAATGCTTTGACCAGTTGAGTGATTTCTGGATTGGTATTGACAATCAAGGCTTTTAAGCCTTGTTGATCGAAATGATTCTGTTTGGGTTGAGCAATTAAGGGTAGTGTCACATTGAATCTGCTGCCTTGATGGACTGTGCTATCAACATCGAGTTTCCCATGCATGAGGGAAATCAGTTGTTTGGCAATCGATAGACCCAAGCCTGTGCCCTGATAGGATTTGGATTCACTACTGTCAAGTTGCACAAAAGCTTCTTGAATATGATCAAGTGCATCTTTTGGAATACCGATTCCGGTGTCTGTGACAGACATCATGACGATTGTATGTTCTTCTTGTTCAGAAATCTTCCTGATCAAAAGTCTGACTTCTCCCTGATCCGTATATTTGATGGCATTATCCAGCAAATGATGTGTAATCTGTCTGATTTTAGCGATATCGCCCAACCATGTACTGTCCAGTTTGTAATCAAATTCAAAGACAAGGTTTATTTTTTTCTCCTCTGCGAGTGATTGGTAGTTTTGAAACAATCGAATCATTTCCAACTCTAAATCAAACATCGTTGGATTGACATTCATCGCACCTGATTCGATGTTCGAAAAGTCCAAGACATCATCGATAATGGAAGATAATTGATCCACAGATGACATGCCATTATTGACATATTCAAGTTGTTCGTGTGACAAACCTGTTGTATTCAAGAGGTAAAAGGCATTATAAATCCCCGAAAGTGGTGTTCTGATTTCATGACTCATGTTGGATAGAAATTCGCTTTTCGCAGTAACAGACTGTTCAATCTTTTGATTGAGACCTATATTGATGAGTTTAGATTCAAGCATCGACACCAGCAATGTACCCAATGTAAGGACATGACCATCATGGTTAAGCATCGAGGTGGATTCGACCGAAAGAAAACAGTCCTCCATAAAAGGGATAATTGCAAAAGATTCACTGTATCTTTTTTTCATCAGATCACTAAGAACCCTTGATGTGGCTCTCAAATCTTCATCATGGATCGACATGAGGAATGGACTCTTGATTTCTTGAGTGATGGATGTGATTTCATTGGGTTCAAAAGGGATGAATCGTGTTCTTGAATGGCTAACTTCGATGGTTTTGGCTTTGACATAGACATGATCTGCGCCAGTTTCTATCATGAATTGTTTCAATGCAGACTCTAAAACACCGAGCAGAGTTTCCGGTGATGTTTTCGTGATACTGATGATATGTTTGAGGAAATCATGAGAAATCTTTGTCTGTGTCATAGGAATCTCTTTCATCATTCATATGTGTGTCTATTCTCATCCATTATAACTTAAAAGATGACCAAAAGATGAATAATCCAATAAAAAAAGAGGGTTATGCCCTCTCTAGGTTGCGAATCGATGTGCGACAGAACTTGCAGCTGCAGCTGCAATCGCTCCGACGATGTCATCTAAAAACGTATTGCATACCTTTTTGCCCTTGCCTTCTGCATCCAATTTACCGATGATGCCAGGTTTGGTTTTATCAACATATCCGAAATTGGTAAAACCAATGGATCCATAGACATTCACAATGGCTAGCGCTAAAATCTCATCAATTCCATACAGTCCGTAATCGTTGATCAACATACTGGACAGTGGCTCTGAAATCAAACCTCTTTCTGCTAACATGTCAAGTTCGAGGCCAGTCAATACGGCATTTTGAACTTCACGCTTCATCACGACACGTTTGACGTGTTCGAGACATAAGTCAAAGGTTAACGTTGGCAAATACTTGATTTGAAGATCCAGTGTGATCTGGGCCATATCCTCAAGTTTTACGCCACGATCTGCCAATCGTTTGACAACAATTTCATATTTTTCTAAGTCATTGAACCGGTTCGGTTCCTTATATTCTACACTCATTTACAAAACTCCTCTCATCGTGTCTAAAATGGGTAATTTCTATTATACACGAAAGCAGATGAATAGCAAGTCAAAGAGATGCAAAATAGAGGGTTTCCATCACATAGATACTGTTAAGGATGATGGACCTCTGCGTTCAGTTTTTGCATGATCAGTTTGTAGCCATCAGCACCATAGATCAACGCTTTATTGACTCTGGAAATGGTTGCTGTGGACGCATGTGTCTCTGCGGAAATCACCTGATAGGATATTTTTTGATCAAGCATCATCGCTACTCTTAATCGCTGTGCCATGTCTTGAACTTCCTTGACAGTGCAAAGATCTTCGAAGAAACGGTAACATTCTTCTCTTGTTTTTAATCTGAGGATGACATCGAACAATCCATCGATGTCTTTTGAAGCGAATTTGGACTGATAAGTCATGATGAGTCTCCTTATGGATGGATCTTCTCAGGTGTTTCTGAGAATAATCATTTTTTTGTTATCAAGATAAATGATATCAGAAGATCGGATATCACTGCGACCGATGATCAAATCTGTGGTTAAGATCTGTGCACCACTTGCAATCCCACGCTGATATCTGTCTGCATCAAATACCAGACGGTCATCCAATCGGGTTCTGACGATGAGTCCGTCTTGAACCATGGCTTGAATCACATCGACTTCAGGTTCGTTATGAACGACAAATGATGCGTATGCGCGGTCAAGTGATGTATGATTCAATCCGATGAACATGGCTTGCGAACGATTGGTTGCATCCAGTGATGCATAACGATCAGTGAAACTGCCTGGATGGAGAACGAAAATAATCTTACCGAGCAAACTTTCAACGGTCGGCCACCCGTTTAGATCAATGGATGCTTTCAACCCCACGCCCTCATTCATCATCTGAGCGGGTGTAAATAACGTATTGCCGAGTTTGATTCTGATGAGTTCATCTAAATTTTCCAAATCCGTTGTATCCATCACCTGAAGTGCGTGATCGAGAATCATCCAATCATCTTTGATCTCCATCAAGATGATGATGGGCAGATGATTCGGATTATGAACAGAGTAGAGTCTCATCTCATCTAATGCTTTGCTAAAGTCAGGAGCGACACTTGAATTGTCCACCAAAGGAACATGCGTCAGCATAAATGATGTCTTTCTCAGTCTGAGATCGAATTCCATGCTGCGTACACCTAGACTGAACTGTTTGGTTAAATCTTGATATCCATACTTGAGCGCATCGGCTTCTTCGAACGAATCGCCCAATCCCACAAATAGTTTCCCAAGTGGAACTCCCTTTTTCTTGTAGGAGTTATGCGATGCAAGCATTTGAATCTCATTGAGTCTGATGTCTGAAGTGAGTTCAAAATCCAGAAAATCGTGATCTTCAATCGCCTGATAGGCATCATTTTGATACATGAGACGAATCTCGTTCAGATGACGTTCTTGAAGTCTGATGTCATGAATCTTGATTGCATAAAGCCTGATCACAATCAGAATAAACAATAAGACGATGGATAATAACGACAACATGATGATTTTTAACCCTTTGATAATCATATCTTCACATCCTTTACTTCTCATTATAGCATGATTCAAGTTTTGATAATTGATTGATCTTGATTTGAATCTGCCCATGAAAGAATGGATTGATCTCATATCTTAAAGCGATATAGTCCAAGATTGCTTGAGCAGATTTCGAGATGTTCCAATAGCCTTGCACCATTGATGGCAGAGAATGAAATGTTGGAAAATGTTCTTCGAATCGTCTTTCGATCGAAAAGGCATCATGATACCCCTCTACTTTGTTTTCAAAATGGCAAATGACCGACAACAGATTGCCCAATGCATATGATTCGACGAAACGATATCCAGATAATCTTTCTCCTCTGATGGCTCTCGAGCAACCGACATAAAGATTGGTGAGTGCCTCTTCGATCCGGAAGTGTACATTCTTTTCATAGATGACCGGTTGATGTCCTTTCGAATCGGTCAGATGTTCAATGACTGTGTCTTTCTTCATCCAAATGATTCTACCTTCTGATTGTGTCACATTTGGAACTTCCTTTTCATCAAACACAGCGAATTCCCCATAAATACCATCTTCAAACATGAATTTGTAGCCATCATCGGAATTCTTGAACCGGTAGGAAACTGGCTTGACGCGATCAAGCCATGAGAGGTCTTCAATATACCGTTTTTTGAATCCAATGGCTGTGATGACAAAAAAATCGAGATCTGACTGTTCATCGAGCCGATCAAGTTCGACACCCACAGAACCCAATCCAACCAGTGCAATCATACCTTCTTGTTGACTGATCGATTGTCCAATCTGATCAAGTCTTGCCAGTAATGCTTGATTCAAGTTAACACCCCTTTGATGATTTCAATCTCATTATATCATTAAAAAAACAGACGTTACATCGTCTGTTTGTTGTGTTCGATTGCACTCAGATACGCTTCATGGATCAATCGATCGATTTCATCCCAGGTTCTGTAAAAATCCTGATATGCCTTGTCTCCGACTTTTTGAATGGTTTTCGGATATTTGAGAATCTCGATCATCTTTTCTGCATACGCAGTTGGTGTTGGTTTGGACAAGTATCCGTTGATGCCATCAGATATGTGTCTAGAAATGGGAGCTTCTTCAATCGTGATGACTGTTTTTTTCTGACTTGAAGCATCAGCAAGAATGGTATAGAATGGGTCCATCAACGATGCATGCAAGATTAAATCTGAAAGTTTGAGATAGGCGGCATATTCTGCAGATGCATATCCAGTGTGAACAACGATGACATAAGGATTCAAACCGTTTTTTTGAATACGGTCTTTCAATTCTACCGATTCAGCGTTGAGATTGATGATGATCCAGCGGAACTTAAAACCTTTTAGTCTCAATTTGAACAAACTATCAGCAATCCAAAGAAGATTTGATGGCACATGGGCATCCTGGACAGAAAGCATGACCTTTTCATCGGATTTGATGGCATGTTTCTGACGCAATTCGGCTACCTCTGTATCTTTTGCCAAAAAAGGTGTTTCAGTCCCCAGTGGCAATAGAACGGGTTTTTTCATCTTTTCTTCGGTCTCAAAGATTGTGTCGGTAGTCTTTTGATGTGTGAAGATCAAATCGCACATCAGAAATGACTGACGAATCTCTTCAATCGCCTTGGCTGTATATGTGACCGAAGTCGCTGGATTCCATGCACTCAGATTCGTCAAGCCATGACGTGTACCGATGATCGGTATCTGATGTCTTTTCGCATATTGAATGCCCATCTGACCGATGATGTGAGCAGAATGGATATGAATGATGTCCAACTGAGCATCTTTGATGTTTTTATGAAATTTGAAATCTAGGAAATGAAGCGGTAATTCAATGTTGATTAAAGGTAATTTGATGATATGATGTCTAAACACAGGGTAGGGTAAATCATCTGTGCCTTGTCTGTCTTTTTGTGATGAGGTAAACACAAAGACATTGGCTAGAGACAAGAGATGTCTGACCATCGGATCAATCACGTGAAAAAGACCTACACCTGGCTCATGTGTTTCAACAAATATGCCGATATTCAATTTGCCTGATGTATCCATCATTGGACCTCCTATTTGAGAAAACGACCATATGTATAGGTTTTTTGTGAGATTGGATTGGGGATGCGCATAACAGCTGATTGACATGAAAGGATGATATCATGCATCTGTTCAGGTGTTTCTGTCGTGAAATGAAGTCTGACAGATATGCCTAGAGTAATCATTTCTTTCGCATATTCCAGTAAATTCAATGCCTTATGATTGAGAATTCTTAAATTGCAATGTCCATCATTGATGAGTGGAAACTGTAATCCCATCCGGTCCATCAGATGATACTGATGCAATTCACACAGATGGCAATTTTGTTTGGTTTTGTATGTTTTTGCAATCGGACAATACTTTGAGATCATGACATCAACATGACCATAAATGACTAATTCAAGTCCTGGAATTTCATGATAGGCATCTTGGTAACTTTGGAAAAGTGATTTGATGCGTTCTCTAGAGAGTTTCGGAGATAGCGTTACACGGGATACGCCAAGACTGCATAACAGTCTG
>DITG01000063.1 GCA_002422045.1 Acholeplasmataceae bacterium UBA6190 | reverse complement strand
GAGGATGACTTTGGTACCATTAAGGTTCAAATTCGTTTGTCCACTGGGGAAGTTAGGATCACAGTTGCCAAATTCTACTACTTTTTCATTGACTCTGAAGACAATTTCAAAGGTGGAAGTCTTACCTCCAGAATTGGTATATGAATAAATGATTCTGAAGGTACCGATGGCTGCCATATTGGCGCGGGTCGAATCTATCATGTTTGAAGTCACGGTGATATCGCCATCGAGCGGGTCAGTGATGGTCACATACTGCGAGAAATCAGGCAAAGCATCACCCTGGTACAAGTCTTTGCTTAATGTCGTCACTTCGGTGATGATTGGCGAACCGACTTCTACAGAAGGTTCATTCACTGTGAATGTGATGGTAAATGTCGTTGTCTTTCCGCCAGTGTTTGTATATGTGTACGTCACTGTGAATGTGCCTGCGGTATTCATGTTGACATTGTTGGTATTCACCATTTGTGTGGTGACAGTCACATTGCCATCCAAAGGATCGGTGATGGTGACCATGCCAGCAAAATTCGGAAGCGGATCGCCTTTGGTATACACTTTGATGATCCCTGGTTTCTCAGCGATGACAGGGGATCCGATTTCTGTGGGAACAGTCGGTGTGGGATCTTCGGCTGGATCATTGCATGCTGTCAACCCGACAATTAAAAACAGCAATGTTACTATCAGTAAAATTTTCTTCATAATTACCTCCAACATATCTATATGGTTTGCTTGTCTATATAAGTATTATACATTTAAAGCGCTATCATTTCAATCTTTTTTGCTTATTTATTTCATTTATCGGTTTCCAAAAACAAAGAGCTCCTTGATGAGGTCGATGGTAGCAAGCACTTCTTTCTCCGCCGCCGAATATACACGATACTGGTAAACCGCGATTTCCGAATCGGATGTCAGATATCCATCACCCAATTTACGAATCCTGATTTCATAAATACCCGGTGCTAGGGTTATGGTTCCAAGGTTGAACCTATTGAGGAACAATGTGTAATTTTTGTCACTGATACTGAACTGATAATTGGTATAGGGTTGTGACTCATCCCAATATAATGTCGTTCCATTTAACCTGAATTGTGCGGGTATGGAAAGTTGTGCTGGTCCGTTGTAGACGTATTGATAAGGTTGAGACAAACCTGATGTCTGATAGTAAAATCCATCACCAATACTGCGTACAGAAAGTGTATAGTTTGAAGGTTCGCCGATGACGGCTGATAAATCAAAAGATGTCAATTTAGTCGTATAGATTTGGTCATTGATGGCGATCTCATAGTTTGTGGAACCAGGAACACCTGTGAAACTCAATGTTTTTCCGACGACGTTTAATTGTGTCGGGGCTGCAAGCGGGACTGATAAATCTGGTATCGGATAAGGATCTGTATCATCAAATTCGACCTGAATTGCGAGAAATACCGAGTTAGTGACCAGACGCGGAGAACCGTCACTCGGTTGGTTGACCACACCGAATCCATCGTTTTCGTCGCGAATGACCATCGTTGTCGAACCGCCACCATCCAAGTTATACGCTTGATGTGCGCCGTAAAGTATCATGAGATCAGCCAATTCATACAGTGTGATGCCTTGAGAATAACCACTTTGTCTGCCATCGACAGCGACAAAGAACACACTGCCGTCCTGTTTGACACCGATTGCGGTTCGTGGGGCTCGAATCGTCGGATCAACGCTGATGATGTTTGAATTCTTCACACCGTCGATGACCAATTTTCCCCACCCGCCCACTGCCCACTCAACACCGGCAAAGTCACCAGAAAGTTTGCGCTGCACGATAACCGTATCGCCAAGACTGATGAGTGATTTCAAATAAGGATTGTGACTCATGATTGTTAAATGACCGGATGGTGTCTGCATGGCATCTAGCACCTGTGATGAGACGACAGTTCCGGCTCCGAAGAGTTTAGGCAAGGCACCTTTGGTTTCTGTGGTCTGAATGACATATTTTGGAACACCTTGAGCAAGCAAAGATGTGTAAGTATCAAAATAAGCAAAAATATCATAGGGGTGATTGACAAATGAGGCATTGATATTCTTGATGGGCAAGCGTATTCTCTCTTTTCCAAGATGATCTTTAATGACGATTTCATAGCCATCAAAGGTTGGAGTTCCCATGGCAATCCCGCCATCTTTCTTGAATCCGATCACTTCTCGGTTGAATCCTTGACCTGAAGCAATCACTTGTCCGTCTTCGACATAAGCTTCAATGGGCTGAGATGCAGCAAAAAAGTCGGCATTGACGCCTCCGATGATGAAGTATTGGTCATAACGTGCTTGACTCACTTCCGCATGTTTCTTTGTCGTTGCCAAACGGAACGCTGTCGAAGTATAGTCATCCCCTGTGATGATTTTAAAATCATCAGTCGAAAAATCAGCGCCGAGATAATGGTATGTCTGGAGAATTTGTGTTCCATTGACATTCAGATTTCGTTGAACGCGTTCATGGGTTGCTCCATAAACATTTTGTGTGGTTTGACTGATGATGGTGATATTGTCATTGGTATTGCCAAGCAGAAACAACGCTAGTGCGACGATTTGAATGACGCTGAGAATTTTTCTGATCATCTACTGACCTCCAGATAAGGCTTGATACTATCATATTCTTTGTGTTCGTACGGTTTAAGGTAAGGCCTTTGGCCAAACTTGTCAATATCCTTGAGCCAATAGAGATATAGTCCGGCATTGACTTTGCCTCCCTTTTCAACGAATGAGATCACGTTTCTTTCAAGTGATGTTTTCGGTTGAATCGATTCAAAGTCGGGCTTTGCTGTTTTAAAAACAAACTCAAAGAGACTCGTCTCTCCTGGTGTTGCAGGACAAATATAACCTTGTTGCTGGATACTCAATATATGACTGTCGGTTTTCGTCATGATGTGTGGCAATTGAGGTGAATACAACCAGGAAACACACCAAAATGCCTGATAGTCATACTCCGGATAATGTTTTTGGAAAAAGTCTCTACCCATTTGAAAAGTTTCTCGAATGGCAGATAAATCATAAGGCACGCCTGTCGGAATATGGAAATCAATCACTGGATCGCCAGGTCTGATACTGATCTTCCATGTTTTGAGATCCAATCGAATAGGCTCTCTTGAAATGATGCCTTTCGAATTAACGGGGTTTGCGATCAGATGGTCTTCATCAGATTCGAAGACTGTCTTGAATAGGACATCACCGACTTGATTGACACCAGTAAATTGGCCAAATCGGTTGATTGCCTGTACCTGATTGACTACAACCATGATTTCTGATGTTTCTCTGTGCATAAGGCAAAGATAAGGATCGCTAAAGATGTGATGCATGAAATTCAATGAACCGATATGAATAAGGCCCAATGATGCCAAATAGCTTGTCCATCCGAAAGGCTCGATGCCGAAACTGTGATGCTTATTGACATAATTCTTGATATAGTTTTTCAGATGTCCCAGGTTAAATTGGGCATGTTGATCATCGATATGACGCTTTCGATGATCCTGGATTGATGGCTTGATTAATGACAAGATTAGGAGTAGTTCAATCGACTGATCGGAAATGGTTGGATGATTCAGCCTTGGACCATGTTTGATGAGCCAAGCNNCGCGCCAAGCACCATTGCAAAGCGAATCCATTGAAGAGCGAATGACAATTTTTGATCAAGTGCAATTTCTCTCAATATGAAGATGAGTCCATCGAAATGAATATCGTCGTTCTTAAGCAATCCAATCACTTCTTGAAGTTCTTCTTCATCCATGAACGTGTGATTGTTGTTGTTGATATATGCATCAAAGATTTCCGTCATGTTCTTTGGAAATGACGCATAGCCCAAATACTTTCTGATTTCATCAAGACTGTCGAACATTCAGCCATTCACCTCAATTGTCTATACATCCTAACTTATTTATACATGAAATGTCGGAAATTATCAAGTTATAATGATGATATTCATGAGTCATTTACAAATATTAAATGCTCGTATATACTAGTAAGGGGTGATTACATGGCTTGGCCAATCGAAATTGCACAATACAATCAGCAGATTCCAATGTCGCTCGAGCGACTAGAACATGACGGATTTCGGTTCATGTCCAGCTTGGACACATGGATCTATGGTCAATTGTTCAAACCAATGCATCCAAGACAAACCAGTGAAGTCATTGTCCTCTATCACGGTCTTGGCGCACATCTGAATACTCAAGGCTACATTGACATCGCTCAGTCATGGACTGAACGGGGTTTTTATGTGATTGGTATGGATTGTAGACATCAAGGTGGGAAGACATTGGGGTTTCCTCAAAGAGATCCCGAAGGACTTTACCTGAGTGGAATGGATCAAGAAAAAACATACTACTATCGACAGATATACCTTGATGCCTATCGCTTGATCGATGTTGCGTTGATGCTCATACCGAACGCTCATCTGTATGCCACAGGAGGTTCTCAGGGTGGTGCTCTAGCCATTTTTGCAGGCACATTTCATGATGCTGTCGAATTGGTGATGGCTGACATGCCAAGTTGTATCGATATTCCTTACTTGATTGACAAGACAGAAAGCGGATTCAAGGTATTCAAGCCTTATGTGAAAAAAATGCATCCCGATGCACTTCGCATGCTGGATACACTTTCAACCATCGATCTATCCATTATTTCCAAACACATCCAGAAACCTGTCTTGTTGTCTTCTGGTGATTCTGATCAGATCTGCCCCTTAGAAACAACTCGTTTGTTTTACGACTTGATGGATTGCAAAAAGAAACTTGTGGTTTATCCAGGTTATGGGCATGGCGGGTTCGATGCGCTGCATTTGAATGAAAAACTAGAATGGATCAGACGTCATGCCACATGAACGATATGGTTACTTTTCAGAACAAACGGATGGACAACTCGATGAAAACGAGTGTGAACCATCTGTTTTTATTTTAACGAATGTAAATTCAATCTTTTTATTATTCACTTATCTAGTCAAGTTGGTTTATAATAGAAGTGTTGTCAGAGAGGAAAGTCATGAGACATTTGATGATTGCCTGTTGTCTTTTATGGATGTTGTTCGGTTGTTCAACCGATGAAACCACCATTGAAGATGACACACCTGTAATTGAATACCGTGATCAAGATATTGTCAATCAGACGATCGAGAATTTTCAATTTGCAAGTGTGGTCACAGATGATCTGATACTTATTCATGAAATCAATGGCGTGCTTCTTGAGTACCATAGCAGTCATCCTGATGCATTGAGTGCTGAAGGTATCATCATTCGAGGACTGATTGATGTGCATGTGCTCATGACAGTGACTTTCAAATATCAGACTTATGAAACTACTATAGAATATCCGTTGATTGTCAAAGGGAGAACATGGACAATGGTTGATATCATCGAACAAGATGCACTCCAATTGAATCTTGATGATGAGTTTGTGGATTCAGATCTCATATTGCCAAAAACAGGCACGTATGGATCTGTCATCACTTGGTCATCGAGTCATCCTCACATTCTATCGAATCAAGGACGGTATTATGCACCACTTTTTCTCGAAGAGGTCATCTTGACTGCAACCTTACATTATGAAGGCCAATTGAGAACAAAGACATTCAATCTCTCGGTCAAGCCTATATCCGATGGACAAAAAGTGGATATGGCTTATGAAATGCTATTGATTCAAACCGATATCAGTCAAGATATCGTCTTATCGACTCGTGGGTATTTTGGTGTTGCCATCCAGTGGCAAAGTTCACATCCCGATATCATCAGCAACACAGGCAACTACCAAAAACCTGTAGGAAAAGTGATCGTAACGCTCACTGCAACTTTGTCTTCCGGTGCTGTTCAAAGAGATAAGACGTTTGAATTGACCATCATCGGTATGGACCCTGAAACATTCATTCAAGATGCTTTATGGAAACTAGAAATCAATCATGGCATCGGTATGCTTTTTGAATCCATCGTTCTTCCAACTCGTTTCATGAATCATGTCCATATTGAGTGGACATCTTCGAATGAAGATATTATCAGTCATTTAGGCGTGCTCACTTTACCCAATCACACACAGGAAGTCTTGCTGACTGCATACTTGAGCGTGTCAGGCTTTGAAGCTCAAAAAACATTCACTTACCTCATGTTGGGAAAAGACGATACTGAAAGCGAAGTTGCCATGCAAAATCTTCCTGAAAGAAATCTCGTACTATCCAAAGCATTTCTAGTCGATTCTGCAGCCGATCTATCCCTTGGACTCTTTGAAGGAGTCATGATCAAAGATGACCATCTTGTCCTATCCGGAAGTCTGTTGGAAGGTAGTTACACGTCACCTGTTTACATCACCAAAACGTTTTCAAAAGTCAATGTCATGTGGGGATCAATCACACATCCTAGTGCCAGAACACAAATGCGTATCAGATCCTTGATAAACGGTCAGTGGAGCCCTTGGACACTGATGGGGGATTGGGGATACGGTGGTGAAAATCTACCCCCTAGTCTGACTTATGTTGCTCCTGAATCTTCAACGCATCTTCAATACAAGATAACACTGATCAGACATTCTCAATTCATCAGCAGTCCTCGATTACATTCAGTATCTCTCAACTACCAATGGATATCAGACGACTTGACTTATCCGAAAGATGATTTGCCCAACCATGTGTTTTACAATGTTCCACAGCTCAGACAGGCCGATACGGAAGACTCAAGTTTGTGGAATAACATCTGCTGGGGCACATCGGTAT
Organism: Acholeplasmataceae bacterium UBA6190; assembly: GCA_002422045.1. Taxonomy (GTDB): domain Bacteria; phylum Bacillota_I; class Bacilli_A; order Acholeplasmatales; family Acholeplasmataceae; genus Peloplasma. Next base: position 7,869 of record DITG01000063.1, on the reverse strand, counting down.
CCATGGTCTTGCAGCATCTAGGAAAATTGAGACATTTGGATATTCCTCAAGCTTATTATGCACCACTGATTAGACAAGGAACACTACAATATGGAACAACCAAGAATGACATCGGTGCTACCCAATTCGGGATACACGTATCCGTTGTTGAATTCCAAAGTATTGAAATGCTGCTGACTTTGCTCTATCATCACGGCCCCATCATCATCGGGGTCTCCAAGGGAGATTCGCCAACGGGAAAATTTGGTCCCCTGACTTTCAGTTCTGGACATGTGATTGTTGTCATCGGGTATACCATGCGAGACGATGGTGGCATTGATATCATTCTCAATGATCCTGCAGTAAGTTGGATCAGAGAACCTTTTGTTGGAGATGCTCATGAGTTGATGCTGGTCTGGGATAAGGGTGGCGTCATCATGATCAATCCCAAATCGCATTGAATTTCTTCTGTATTTTAGGCTTTAAATCAAAAGCAGGCCGCATGAAATGCGGCCTGCTTTTTCTTCAAATGATGTTATCTGACGGAGTGTTGAATGAATCTGTATTGATCGGCACGATAGTATGCCTTGACATATTCAAAAGGAAATCCGCGGTCTAAAAACGTGTTGCGTGTCATGAATAAGACCGGTGATGATTTTTGGATTTCAAGCATTTCAGAGACTCTGGGATTCGAACTTTTCGCTTCAAGTGTCTGGATACAATGACTGATTTTGATGTTCAGATGATTTTCAATATAATCGTAGAATGATGACTCCATGATTTTCTGATCCATTTCTTTGAAGAGAGATACAGGGATGAATAACCGTTCAAACAGGACAGGAATATCATCGCCATAACGTACTCTTTCAATCGAATAGACATCATCACCTGGTTTTAAAAAGAGTTTGGAGGCAATCTCGTCATCGGCTTTCATGGTATCAAATGTGATGATTTTCGATCTGACACGCTTGTTCATGCGTCTCATTTCTTCAGTAAAGCCAATCAGGCCTTGCATCTTCTTTTCAATCTTGATATTGTTGACAAATGTGCCTTTGCCTTTATGACGATACAGATAGCCTTCATTGACCAGATTATTCAGTGCTTGTCTGACGGTCATCCGTGAAACAAAATACATATCCTTCAATTCGTTCTCACTGTTGATCATGTCACCATGCTTCAGTTCGCCCTTTTGAATTTTATCTTTAATGTCATTCTCAATCACTTGATATACTGGTGTCTTCATGGAGAGCAATCCCTCAATCTTTCATAGAACTTGTCTATATTATATAGCAACTTGTCTATTTATACAAGAATCTCTCATGGAATTTTCCGTACTATGTCTTATGTAACGTCAAAATTCACTAATTGACTTGTCTATATATGTTTGTAGGTGTATAATTATGTTGTATACACTAGTTGATTGGAGCATTCAATAATCATGAACATTTACATCTATGACCAAACCAAAACATTATATCATGATGCGTCCATGAGAATCATCAGCCGTGTAAGGCAGCAACCTGACACGATTTTAGGCTTGGCCACGGGACAGTCACCATTAGGTGTCTATCACGAGATGATTCGTGATTGTGTGAGCAATCACACCTCATACGGTCAGATCTTGACATTCAATCTCGATGAATATGTCGGGCTTTCGCCTAATCATGAACAAAGTTATTATCATTTCATGCATCGTGAATTGTTTGGTCCGTTGTCCATTTCAGCCAATCATACTCATATTCCTTCTGGAATTGCTAACTCTTTGGACAAGGAATGTGTTCGTTATGATCAATTGCTCGATACCCATACCATTGACATACAGATTCTTGGGATCGGTTCCAATGGGCATATCGGCTTTAACGAGCCTGGGACGCCTTTTGATTCCAAGACCCACGTCATCACACTTGATGCTAAGACTCGTAAAGACAATTCAAGATTTTTCACTGGTCTGGATGAAGTTCCAACACAGGCGATAACCATGGGTATTCATCACATTCTCAAAGCCAAAGAAATCATACTGATTGCTGTCGGAAATCGGAAATCTGATGCGGTTTATCGGATGATCAAGGGACCGATCACAACCGATTGTCCAGCAAGCGTACTTCAAAATCATCCCAATGTTCACGTTTTTCTAGACACTGCTGCTGCTCAAAAAATGACTGAATCCTAACATTTTTTTCCTCCAAAACAAAACCCCCGCCTTGGCTAGGTGGGGGTTTTGTCTAGTAGTTAAGCATCAATGTCTTGATTTCATTCGGTTTGAGAACAATAGGGTTTTCCAAATCTCGAATCCAACGATGATCCATGTGTGTTTCCTTCATGGATGTGATGGGCTGGTGTACGATGATCATGGTAGACTGTGATTGATTTTCCGGATTCCATAGTCTGATCTCGACTGATTTTTTTTCGAGTAGTCTGACTGATGTCATCACGATATACCGATTTGACACTTCAAACAGATGTGAAATCTCATCAGTTGGATATCCTTTGACGATCTGGGGTGGTTTTCTAAAATGCTGGGCTTCTAGGTATGTGTCGGTAACCTTTGCATTTCGATTCAGAAACCCAAATGCGTAATCGATATCCAAGATCCTGATGGATTGTGCATCCGGTGTTGCAAGATTTGGACCTGCGGCACCTCCGCGCGAAGCAAAATCATCTCTTGACAAATGACTGACACTTCTGACCAAAGTCACTTCGAGTTGCGTGTGTTGCTGATCCAATACAGTTTGGTATTCATGAAGTCCTCGATGAGCCATGAAGAATGAGGTGTTTGTATCCTTGAGCTGAATCATGGACAGTGAATGGTCAACAACGACAGGCACTTCTTTTTGTTTAGGCGCAACCCATTGTTCTTCGCGATTGCACTGATTCTCTCTGATTTCGAAGGCACTGTCAGCATAACTCTTGTTGATGATTTCTTTCATCGGGAAGACAACGCGAAGACGTTGATCTTTTGCCTGCTGATCGATTTTCAGATGAACGTTGCATTTGTGATCGTTTTGATGAAGCGTCACATCAACATCTATGATGGTTTTTACTGATCTTATCGATGGAGATTGGCGATCTTGTGTCAATTGAGTCGGCTGAACCAGTTCGAGTTGGTATGACATCATCTTCAGAAACCCACGGGATTCAATCCTCGATATGCTAGTCAAGTTTGCCTTGGATATCAAGTCATGCGTCGGTTTTGAATAATTGTATGAATCTCCGGCATCAAGACTGCTATAGAACTGTTGCATGCCCTGATACGTTTCGTTTGTCATCAAATCGACAACGGACAGAGTACCATCCGCTTCCAACGTTACTCTAATGTTATCATTTTCAATCGTCTGAGTGGATTCGAGGCAAGGGGTCGCCAACACTGGAACAACAGTCAAACGAGTGAAAGACAGTGGCTTGAGTTCTTTGACCTGTACATGAATTCGATACGTCTTTCCTGATCTGAAAAAAGGCGGATAATCCAACGGAGATTCAAACATACGATCTGGAGTGACAGACTCGATTTCAACTTTGAAACGTTCTTGAAGGTCGGTCATCACATCAAAACCATCAGTTGCATGTTGCTGGTGCAAGTATATATCACCTTTGACATATCCTGTCCATGCATATGGATATGGATTGAATACCGAGAAAATCGAATCATCGGCATCAATCCTTTCGACTGTATGTTGATAAAAATCAAGACTTCTCATGTGTCCATCATGAAGAATCGTCTTCTTTAATGCATCAATCATTTGAAATGCCAATTCTGATCTCATCTCGTTTTCCCGATGCACAGGATCGATACTGCATCCGCAGATGGAGTCATGGGGTTGATTGGACAAGATGGTTTTCCATATGGCTTTAACGTAGGTTTGAGGATGACTTTCTAAGTTAAGGTAAAGCGATGCGATCATCGGCTCAACCTGGCCAATCATCAAATCTTCTAGTTGCTGATTGTTGATTTTCAAATAGCTGCGTGTTGACCATACGTTGGGCAATATATAACTTCTCTGATTGTTATTCAGTTCGCCCTTGATGACCGGCAAAGTTTCAAGATCAACCATCTGTTTGACTTGTTTTGTATACTGTTGATAGTCACTGATTTTAAACTCAATTTCTGGATAACTTAAGGATAATTGTTCGATACGTTTCTTGATAGAATCACGTGTTGGCATCAAGTGATCTCCACCCGCAGTAAGCAAGAGATTGGAAGTCGTCGCACGCGGTGTGATCAGATCGATGTAATGTTTGATGTCTTTGACATAGTTATCTTGATTTAAAAGCGGCTGGTAATAGCCTTCACTCAGATAAATCGTGAAAAGTCTCGATCCATCAATACCCTCCCAGATGCATTCGCTTTGATCCAGTGCGATACCACGCCACATCATCGCATCTTCAATACCGAAATTTTTGAGTATCTGCGGCATTTGACCCAAATGTCCGAAGGTATCCGGCAAATAACCAAAGTTCTGATTAGGTCCGTAACGGAGTGCGGTTTCTCTTCCAATTTCTAAGTTTCGAATGATACTTTCACCCTGAACCAAAAATTCGTCCATGGCAATGAACCATGGTCCGATGATGATTTTTCCTTGAGCAATGTATTGTTTGATTCTATGTTGGTCTTTCGGTTCTGCAACTTCCAAAAAATCTTCTAGTGGTAGAGTTTGTCCATCTAGTACAAATCGATCAATCTCATCATGATCAAGCGCATCAAGAACGCGCTTGATGACATGAATCAGTCGCATCCGATACGTTTCAAAGGTAAAATACCATTCTCGATCCCAGTGGGTTTGAAAAATCAAATGCAATGTTTTTTGACTCATGATATCTCCTAAATGACATGAACTTTATCTTTGGGCCAACTGAGTTCTATGCCTTCTTGAATCAGTAATTCCTGAAAACTTTTAAGTTTGACTGCATCCAGATAAATGGCTTTGGGTGACATGTTCCAATCGATTGAAGTTGCTGCAAGAATGCCTGCAACTTCGCCAATGTTCCATTCGACAGGATGCAATCTGTAGCATCCGTTTGTCAGCTGGGTTGTTCCGATATTTTTACATGCGGGTATCAAATTCCGAGTGTGGATTGGAATCATAGCCCCTAGTGGAATCTGAAACGGCCAAGTCTTGAAATAAAAAAATCGCTTGCTTCTTGTTGTCATGTGCAAATCGATGTGATACGATCCAACCCCGACACTGTCATCGACATGTGGTAGTTCAGGTTGCAAGTTCGCATTCATGAGATGTTCTGTAATGGTTTTCAATGCAATGATACGTCTCGATTCCCTGATGTATGGCGCCATGGCCAATCCGTCTTCAGTGCCCAAGATATCACCTCTTAATCTGATGCCAGGATATCCGATGCCGCCATCGGGTCTGGGCGCTTCGGTCTGTAACCAATAAATCAGCGATCGGGTCAGATCTTTGGCCATTTCCTGATGATGTATTTCATCTTGATTTTCAAAGAGATTGCCAAAAATATAATCGTTTTGTGGCCAATTGAGCAATGTCACTTCGTGAGGATAGAATCCGGCTTCGAAATCTCTCGGATCAATGATTCTTCGGTAAGACCATAACGGGAATAATCCTTGTCCTTCACCGTCAAACATTCCGAATTTCTTTGTTTTACCTGTCGAAGAATCTGGTCCGTAAAAACTCAAGATGGGTGTGTTATCGCATGGCCATATTTCTTTTTTGAACAACTCATAATGCTTAGGTTGTTCAATCACATGGTGTTCACCTGGACAGTACTCGATGGCTGCTACCCATGTCACAGGTTGCATATCATCTGGATCTTTGGTTTCCATGGCATTGGGTTCGCCGGTTTCTGCCTGTGATTCTCTGCCATATCGGTAATCTGTTGATGTAATTGGCAATAATTCGCCCGTATCGGTTGCATCCAGAAAATACGTTGCCTCTGCCGTAAATGATTGGCCATTCTTTAGATTGCTGATGACAACGGATTGAATCTGATGATCAGATACCGTTGCTGATGTGACTGAGTGTTCCAATAAAAGATCAAGTCCCTGTTTGAGATAAGGCTTGAGCATATCATTGAACAGTGTTAGAAAAACAGTTGGTGGTGCGGACAAACGTGAAACAGATGCGTGTCCTGGATTCCAGTGATGCACATCTTTGATGTGTGGTTTGACCGGATAATGTGTTTTCATGTAAGTTCTGACATCTTGTCTGAATTGCCGATAAGACGCCGTAGAACCAAAAGATTCAATGAAGGGGTGTTCGTCGGGTGGAACAGCCTGATTTGTGAATTGGCCGCCAATCCAAGAAGTTTTTTCAATCAACAGAACTTTCTTTCCGAGTTCTGCTGCTTTTTTTGCAGCCAAAACCCCACCAATACTGCCTCCGACAACAATGATATCGTACTTTTTCATAATTGAGGGGCCTTCAATTCCCAGAATACCATTCTTTTTTTAGGAACTTTGTCCATACTGATCCATCCCAATTTGACACAAAGATGCAGTAATACCTGACGGCCAGGCGTATGCTTGTTCTCTAGCACATAATTCAGCAGATTTGGGTTCGCTCTTTGATGTCTGATGTCTGAAAAAAATGCCGCATCCTTTCGAATTCTGTCGAACCAAGGTTTTGCCTGCTCTATGAATTTTGTTTCGAAAGGATTGATCTCCAATTGATCGACAGCATTCACTAATTGATCGAAATAAGATTTCAATGCGTCAAAATCAAGCGTATTGATCCAATCCGTCATCGGATGATGCCGTTCGTAAATCAAAGAGTCATAGTTTTCATCCATGAAGATTTTCAAGAAAGTTCTTTGTTTTTCATTTCCATTCACCAGACTCATCATGGCTTTTTCATAAGCATCATCGGGTTCATAGCTTGCGACATCCCACATGTACATGGCCATTGTGATGACAGCTGGTTTTGACAAATACCACTCGACCATGGGGTTTGAAACCATACCAATATGTGTTTGATCGAGCTTTTTCCCACGATTTCTGATCGGGCCCATGAACAAGCGATCTTTGGCCATGTCATTGACTGGATAGTTATCCCATAAGATCAGAGGATGCTTGAAATACTCTAAAGCTCTTTTGCCATCCAAATCAGGAATGAATTCTGCGACTGTGTTATAACCAGTCCAAAAAACCATGATATCGCAATCCATCTTAGTTGCAAGATCCTGTCGATAGATGCTATCCACATTTTGAGCATATTCAGTGGGGCACATCACCAATGTGGGGTGCTTGATTTTCTCTTTCAAATGTGCGTTCAATCGATTTGATATGAAGGCATGTGCAACACCCGGACGTTCAAATTGCTTCAGTGCTTCGCCTTCTAGCTTATAATCGATATCGTCCATGAGCAGGGCAAATGTGTGAACACCGAGTTCAATGATTTGATCAATCTTTTGAAACAAAATCTTGAATTCTTCATCTTGGGTGTAAATGAAATCTTTACCTGGGGATATGCAAAAGTAAAAATCGACATCGTGTTGCTGCGCGGTTCTCACAAGTTCCTTGATCTTTGAAAACTCAAGTGCAGGATACGCAACTCTCCACAATTCTCGATGATAAGGATCATCTTTTGGCGCGTAAAAATAACTGTTCATCTGATAACGATGGATAAAATCAATAACATCCAATCGATCTTCGTGTGACCAAGGTGTGCCGTAGAATCCTTCAATAATGCCGCGAATCTGAAAATCTGGACCCCCCTCATAAATACCAACCAAAAGTGGCAGCTGAATCGATTTCAATGCTTCCAAAGCGTATTTCTTAGCACGTTGGTTTCCATAACGAATACGCAATGTGTAATCGCTATAGACATGTAGTTGGAATTGATCTTGAAGCATCAAGTCATTGATGTACTCAACATGAAGACTGGGATTGGATTGGATAGTCATGAGTTGGCAGTCAACTGTCAA
>DITG01000020.1 GCA_002422045.1 Acholeplasmataceae bacterium UBA6190 | reverse complement strand
AGCAGCCTACTATCTCGCCAATCAGGGCATCAAGGTCAGACTCTATGAAATGCGTCCGAAGAAGATGACTCCAGCACACCAGACAGGTCATTTTGCAGAACTTGTCTGTTCCAATTCATTAAGATCCAATGACATCCACAATGCTGTGGGTCTTTTGAAGTTTGAAATGGCAGAATTAGGATCACTCATCATGGCTTCCGCACATCAGGCAAGTGTCCCAGCAGGATCGAGNNAACATTGAAGTCATCTATGAAGAAGTGACCAAGATTGACCCTTCAGAAATCACCATGATTTGCGCTGGACCTCTGGCAAGCGAATCTTTAAGTCAATCTATTCATGAACTCTTTCATCAGGATCATCTGCATTTCTTTGATGCGATCGCACCGATTATTGAAGCATCTTCCATCAACATGGAGATCGCGTATCTCAAAAGCAGATACGACAAAGGCGAAGCTGCATATATCAATTGTCCGATGAATCAAGCAGAGTATGAAGCATTCTATCATGCCATGATGGGTGCCAAGAAAGTCGAAGTCAAAGATTTTGAAAACAATGTTTTTGAAGGCTGCATGCCTGTCGAAGTGATGGCTGAACGTGGTATTGAGACCTTGTTATATGGTCCTTTGAAGCCTGTGGGTCTAGAACAAGAAGGCAAGAAAAGACCACATGCGGTGGTACAACTGAGACAAGATGATGCATCTGCCAGCATGTATAACATTGTTGGGTTTCAAACCCATCTGACATGGGATGAACAAAAAAGAATCATCAGAATGATTCCAGGACTCGAAAATGCGAACATATTAAGATACGGTGTCATGCATCGGAATACCTATTTGGAAAGTCCAAAGATGCTGAATGCCGGATACCAATCGATCAATTACCCCAATGTGTTTTTTGCAGGTCAGATCAGCGGTGTCGAAGGTTACGTTGAAAGTGCCGCATCGGGACTAAATGCAGCAATCCAGGTATCAAGACACATCAAGGGACTTTCCATAAGACCACTGCCTGTTGAAACCATGATGGGTGCGATGGCCAGATACATCTCAACACCAAACCAATCCTTTGTGCCGATGAACGCAAATCTTGGGCTTTTTCCACCGCTTGACTTCAAACACAAGAAAGCCAACCGAAAGGCATTTTATGCGGAGCGTTCGCTTTTGGCACTCAAACTTTACAAGGAGGGGATGAATATTGAAACCGATCAATGATTTCAAAAGTTACCTCCTGGTCGAAAAAAACTATGCGGACAATACCATCAAAAGTTATGAACGGGATATCTTGGATTTTGAAGCTTTCTTGAAAAATGAAGGTCTTGCTGAAGGGTTACTGGATGCGACTCGGGAAAGACTTGGAAGACATTATCTGTCTCATTTGGATTCAAGAAAATACTCAAAAAAATCGATTGCAAGAAAGATTTCGTCACTGAGAACTTTCTATCATTATTTGATGGATCAACATTTGATATCCATCAATATCTTCTCCACCCTAGAAACACCTAAAATTCCTAAAAAGTTACCCAAAATCTTGGAAGATGACGAAATTGACATGTTGTTTAAGTCGATCGACCGGTTAAAACCGCTTGGGTTTAGAAATCATCTGCTCTTAGACTTACTGTTTTCATGTGGACTGAGAGCGAGTGAACTCACCGAGATGACCATCAGGGACATTCAGTTGGAACGTGAGCAAATCCTAATCCACGGTAAAGGTTCCAAAGACCGTTATGTACCACTCCATGATCGTTTGATCGAAGATATCAGGCACTATCTGACGTACATCAGACCCATCTTGTTATCAAAAGGCAGTTCAGTGCATAGTGAAAAAGTGTTCATCAACTACAAAGGTTCAGGACTCACCCCTAGGGGTTTGCAACTGATCTTGAAGCAGATCATCAAAAATTCAGGGGAAACCTTCAAGATTCATCCGCACATGCTCAGACACGCTTTTGCAACCACACTCCTCAATCACGGCGCTGACTTACGGGTGGTTCAAGAATTGCTCGGTCATGAACACTTGAAATCGACACAAATCTACACCCATGTGTCTTCGGAGACACTCAAAGACAAATACAAGACAACACATCCGAGGATGGTCAAGAAATGAAACAGATTGGTGATACATTCATCGAAGCAGGTGTCACAGAAGATGGATTATGGAGTGAAAGAAGGACTGTCAGAGCAGTCATCATCAATGACCAACATCAAGTACTGATGCTCTATTCGAAAGCATTTGACGATTATACTTTCCCAGGTGGAGGGGTCAAATTTCATGAAGATCAGATCTCTGCACTCAAAAGAGAATTGAAAGAAGAACTGGGTGCAACACACATCGAAATCATCAAGCCATTGGGTTATACCCTCGAGAAACGATTTGGGTTGAACGGTTCCGGACAAGTCTATCTTCAATCTTCAACCTACTATCTCGTCAATGTCCATCAATACGGTGAAACTGAATTTGTCGGTAGAGAACTTGAGCACGGACTTGAATCGAGATGGATATTACCGGAAGAGGCAATCTTGCACAACCAGAAAGTCAAAAATGATTTGAAACACCAAAACAAAGGATTAAGAACGGTACTTCCAAGGGAAGAAGCCGTTCTCAATCACATCAAGGAGTGTAAACATGAGAGCATTTGAAGTCGTTACGAAATTCAAGGATTCAAACCCCATCATCCCCAAAAGAGCAACCGAAGGTTCGGCAGGTTATGATCTTGCCACCATTGAAGACGTTGTGATTCAACCAGGAGAGATCAAACTGATTCCAACTGGCCTGAAAGCCAGAATGCCCAAGACCGAAGCTTTGTTCGTTTTTCCAAGATCATCACTGGCCATCAAAAAAGGTCTCATGATGAGTAACTCTGTCGGTGTGATTGATGCTGATTACTACAACAACCCAGATAACGAAGGACATATCATGATTCCACTCATGAATATCAAATCTGTTCCGGTCACACTCATCAAAGGCGAACGGGTCGCTCAAGGCATCTTTTTACAGTATCAGCAGACCGATGACGATCTCCCCATTCAATCGTCAAGAATTGGCGGATTCGGATCAAGCGGCCACTGATTTTCTGACCATTTCATCAAAAAAACAATCATTCAAACTTGCAAATCAACAATAAATATGATATATTTAGACAGGCTATGAAAATAAGCATGTATCATGTTCGGTGGTTCTAGTGCCTACGGGTGAATCATCTCAAGTGATGCAGAAGCGAAAAACGAAAAGGAGAATTACAATTATGGCAGTCGTTTCAATGAAACAATTATTGGAATCAGGCGTCCACTTCGGGCATGCGACACGTCGCTGGAACCCCAAAATGGCACCCTACATCTTCACATCAAGAAATGGTATTTATATCATTGACTTGAAGAAGACAGCAGAAGAAATTGAAAAAGCTTATCAAGCACTCTTCAACATTGTGCAAGAAGGCGGCAAGGTCCTGTTCATCGGTACGAAGAAGCAGGCTCAGGAAGCAGTGAAGGAAGAAGCAATCCGCACAGGTCATTACTATGTCGATCATCGTTGGCTTGGTGGAACACTCACCAACTTCAAGACCATCAGAAGAAGAATCAAGAGATTGCATGACCTCTACAAGATGGAAACAGACTTAGTCTTTGAAAAGCTTCCTAAGAAAGAAGTTTTACAACTCAAGCATGAAAGAGAACGTCTTGAAAAATTCCTTGGTGGTATCAAGGAAATGAAGAAAGTTCCAGAAGCCATTTTCATTGTTGATCCAAGAAAAGAAATCAACGCGATCAAAGAAGCGCGTAAACTTGGCATCGCTGTGTTCGGTATTGTTGACACCAACTGTGACCCAGATGATGTTGACTACATCATTCCAGCCAATGATGATGCTATTCGTGCCGTCAAGCTGATCGCTTGGGTCATGGGCAATGCAGTCATCGAAGCTCAAGGTGGCGTGGTTGAAAAGTTTGAAGACGAACCCATCACATCCGCAGGTCCAAAGAGAGAAAGAACCGAAAGACCTGAGAGAACAGACAGACCAGAAAGAACTGAAAGACCTGACAGACCACAATACAGCAAGCCAAGAGAAACTGTCAAAGAAGCAGTTCAACCCGAAGTGAAGACTGTTGTGGCAGAAGAACCTGTTAAGGCTGAAGTTGTACAAGAAGTTGTGGCTGAAACAGTCGCACCTGCTGTGGCAGAAAATCTAGATGCAATGACAGTTGCTGACCTGCGTACCCTTGCAAAAGAACGTGGAATTACCGGTTTTTCAACCCTTAAAAAAGCAGAACTCATTGAATTGTTGAAAAAATAATGCTAAAAGGGGAAAATCCATTCCCCTTTCTTTTTAGAAAAAAGTATAATATAAGTGATATCACGAGGAGGAATTATATATGGCTGTAACAGCACAAATGGTCAAAGAATTAAGAGAAAGAACTGGCGCTGGCATGATGGATTGCAAAGGTGCGCTCGATCACACCAATGGCGATCTAGAAGCGGCAATTGATTATCTGAGAGAAAAAGGCATTGCCAAAGCCGCTAAAAAAGCAGGCAGAATCGCAGCTGAAGGATTATGCTCAGTCGCCATCAACGGCAATGAAGCGGTCATTTTCGAACTGAACTCTGAAACAGATTTCGTTGCGAAAAATGCACAATATCTACAATTGCTTGAAACCGTCGGGAATGCATTATTGAATGCACCTGTCCAAAATGATGCAGACGCACTCAAGGTTGTTGTCGGTGGCAAAACCATTGAAACACTGCTTGCTGATGCAACATTCACCATCGGAGAAAAGATTTCCTTAAGAAGAGTTTCCAAAGTCAAGAAGACTTCTGAACAAGGTTTTGGAGCTTACAAGCACATGGGCGGCCGTATCGCAGTCCTTGCTGTACTATCCAATGACAAACCTGAAGTTGCTAAAGATGTCGCAATGCACATCGCAGCTCAGAAACCACTGTATCTAGACCGCACACAAGTCGATCAGCAAACCTTAGAACATGAAAAGCATGTCTTGACACAACAAGCGTTAGCTGAAGGCAAACCCATCAACATCGTTGAAAAAATGGTCATCGGCCGTATCAACAAATACCTTCAAGACATCTGCTTGGTCGATCAGGCATTTGTCAAAGATCCAGATTTGAAAGTATCAGCATTCCTGAAGTCACATCAAACATCCGTACTTTCCTTCATCAGACTTGAAGTCGGCGAAGGCATTGAAAAGAAGGAAGAAGATTTCGCAGCAGAAGTCGCAGCACAGATCGCTAGCAACAAATAAAAAGTTGGAAGGGGCGTGGCAAATGTGTATCAGAGAGTCATACTGAAACTGAGTGGAGAAGCATTGAAAGGCAATGGCACCTACGGTATTCATCCGATTACGGTCAAGGGCATTGCTACTGAAATCAAGGAAATGTATGAACTGGGCGTTCAAGTCGGTATTGTGGTCGGTGGAGGCAATCTCTGGCGCGGCAAAACAGGCGAAGAACTTGGGATGGACCGTGCTCAGGCAGACTACATGGGCATGCTCGGTACCATCATGAATGGACTTGCCCTTCAAGATGCACTCGAATCCATCAATGTCCCGACACGTGTCATGACCGTACTACCGATTGCAGCTGTTGCAGAACCTTACATCAGAAGACGTGCAATGCGTCATTTTGAAAAAGGTAGAGTCCTGATTTTCTCAGGCGGCACTGGCACACCCTTTTTCTCAACCGATACAGCTGCCGCACTGCGTGCTGCAGAACTGAACGCTGATATCATTCTCATGGCGAAAAACGGTGTTGAAGGCGTCTATGACAAAGACCCAAGAAAGTTTGATGATGCAGTCATGTATCATGAATTGTCTCAAGAAAAGATCTTACAACAAAAACTGGCTGTCATGGATCAGACCGCTGCATCCATCTGCCGTGAAAACAAAATTGATATTCTCGTGTTCAATATGAATACAAAAGGTAACATGAAAAAAGCAGTCATGCAAGAACACATTGGTACCTTGGTTAAATGGGAGGAATAATCATGAACGAACAAGCAGATATGATCTTGATGGAAGTCGAAGACCATATGTCGAAAACACTGGAAGTTCTCAGAAGAGAATTTGCAGGTATCCGTACTGGCAGAGCCAATCCGGCACTGCTTGATAAAATTCATTTGCCGTATTATGGCGTGGACACACCACTCAAGCAAATTTCATCGATTGCTGTGGTTGAAGGCAACCAGTTGTTCATCAAGCCTTACGACAAATCCGTCTTGAAAGCGATTGAACATGCCATCATGGCTTCCGATCTCGGACTCAATCCTCAAAATGACGGTGTTGGCATCAGACTCATTTTGCCTGCTCTGACCGAACAAAGACGTCGTGAACTGATTAAAGATGTCGAAAGACTCGGCGAACATGCCAAAGTCGGTGTCAGAAATGTCAGAAGAGATGGCAATGAGCACATCAAGAAACTCGATTTGACTGAAGATGCAGAAAAAGGTTACTTGGAAGACGTTCAAGCATTAACCGATCAGTTTGTCAAAAAAGTTGACGAAGAAATCAAGTATAAGTCAGACGAGTTACTCAAAATTTAGTCAAGAATCAACCCATGGGCGATTGCCCGTGGTTTTTTTTAGAATTGTATGAAAACATCGTAAATTTCAAAAAAACGAATCAAATAAGGTATAATATATCAAGGTGATAGATGTGAAACACATGATGATTCCAAAGCATGTCGCCATCATATTGGATGGCAATGGCAGATGGGCTAAAAAAAGAGGACAACCGAGATCGTTCGGCCATTATATGGGCGGACGTAATTTGTTTCGTGTTGCATCGATTGCTCAGAAATTTGGGATTCAAAAACTATCTGTTTATGCATTCTCAACTGAAAACTGGAAACGCCCCAAAGATGAAGTGGATTATTTGATGACTAAGCCCATTGAACTTTTCCATCAAAATCGAGAACGTATCCAAGAAATCACCTATAGAATCACATTTGCAGGTAGGAGAGACCGCTTCTCGAAAGAACTACTTGAAGTGATGCAAATCATCGAAAAAGAAACAAGTGATCGTCAAGGCATGGAACTCACGATCTGTATCGATTACGGCAGCTATGATGAAATCATACAAGCGGTCCAAAAGATCAATGGTCCAGTCACACAGCAGGCGATTGAGGCCAATCTCTATGTCAAGGAACCTGTTGATTTATTGATCAGAACCAGCGGGGAACAACGCTTATCAAACTTTTTATTATGGCAGGCATCCTATGCTGAGTTTTATTTTACCAAGGTGCACTGGCCATCATTCAATGAACGCATTTTCAACAAGGCAATGAAAGCTTATCAGAAAAGACATCGCCGTTATGGAGGTTTAGTATGAAAGAACGTTTAATCACAGGATTGGTGCTTGCAGCCATCTTGATTCCAGTGATCAGTATCGAGATTTTTCTCGAATTATTTCAAGTCTTGATGGTGATTTTTGTCATCATCGCATCCCATGAAATGATCAAAATGTATGAAAGTAAGAAAAAATTCCAAAAGTTACCCATGATCGGGATTGTCTTTTTGACACTAGCAACCTTCCTCAGTGTCGGTGGTGTCCTGATCTCTAGCGAGCACAGTCCGCTTGAAGCCAACGGTGCTCTATCGATTACCATTCCTTTGTTCACACTCATCCTATTATCATTCCTTGTTCTATTCAGAGATTTTAACGGCGAAGATGTCGGTAAGGCACTGACCATCATCAACTATGTCGGACTCGGTGCGGCATCGATTGTCATCTTGCGTTTTTTAGGCGTTCGCTTCATTGTTTATTTGCTTCTGATTACATCAGCAACTGACGTATTCGCCTATCTCTTTGGCATGAAATACGGGAAACATAAACTGGCACCGCACATCAGTCCCAAGAAATCTTGGGAAGGTGCAATCGCAGGGACGATATTTGGAACTCTCATCGCAGCATCCTTTGCTCTCTTTTATGGTTCAGTCTTTTATCCGGGTACTTACTTCGGTGACATGTTCAACTCGGGAGGAGAACTGACACTGCTTGATAATTTCTCCACATTGGGTGAAAATAATCCACTATGGGTTCAAGCCTTAGTCATTGTGCCGGTGACCTTCTTGGCAACGATTTTCGCCCAAATTGGTGACTTGGTCGCATCCCGGCTGAAAAGAACCTACAATATCAAAGATTTTGGCACCATCTTGCCAGGCCATGGCGGATTACTCGATCGATTTGACTCAGCGCTCTTTGTCGCGATGTTTTTGACTTCGGTATTCCTTCTGATCTATCGGATTTTCCCAGCCATCATCATATGAAACCTATCTATCTTTTGGGTGCCGCAGGTTCGATTGGATCTCAGACACTCGATGTCATCCAAAACGATCCAGAAGCCTTCCAACTGGTGGGCATCTCGGTGTCTTCCGATCGTGATGTCAACATCTCTATTCTCGACCGATTTCAGGTTGAGATTTGTTGTTTGAGAACTCAGGATGACTTATTTTTTTATGAACAACGTTACCCCAATGTCAGATTTGTCATTGGAGATTCTGGTTTGCTTGAGATTGCATCATATCCCAAGACTGGTATTCTCCTGAATGCACTCTCAGGATCAGCAGGTCTGAAACCAACCATGAAAGCCATCGAAAGTGGTAAGGATATCGCACTTGCCAACAAAGAAACACTGGTCATGGCTGGCGACATCGTCATCGAGGCAATCAAGGCCAAAGGCGTGAGACTCTTGCCTGTGGACAGCGAACACAGTGCGCTGTGGCAAGTGCTCAAAGGGGAATCGATTTCAGATGTCAATAAACTGATCATCACTGCATCAGGAGGATCTTTCAGACATCTTCAAAGAAGCGCGTTGGAGCATGTAACTGTTAAGGATGCACTCAAGCATCCGAATTGGCAAATGGGTGCTAAAATAACCATAGACAGTGCAACCATGATGAATAAAGGATTAGAAGTCATCGAGGCACATCACTTGTTTGGACTTCCATTTCGCCAAATCGAGACTGTGTTGCATGATGAATCGATCGTTCATGGCATTGTCAGTTTCAAAGATGGTACGATGAAGGCATCGCTTTCGGCATCTGACATGAGAATTCCGATTGCATATGCACTCTATTACCCATCTCGTCTAAAGGTTGATCGTCCTTTTGAGTTGACACATCTGTCATTCAAACCGATGGATTTCAACAGATTCCCGCTCCTTAAACTTGCTTATGAAGTCGGAGAAAAGGGCGGTATCTTGCCCACTGTGATGAATGCTTCCAACGAAGCTGCGGTCAAACTATTCCTTAAAGGCTCTATTACCTTTCTGGACATTGAAACTATCATCATCAACACCGTTCAGTCATATGCCAATATCAGCAATCCTACCCTTGAAGACATCATCGAAACCGATCGATCGATCCAAGATAGTATTACAAAAGCTTACGAAAAAGAGGTAAATCATGTTCATCGTTGACATTATCGTTTTCATCCTCGTCCTAGGGGTCATCATCTTAATCCATGAAGCAGGTCATTTTTACTTTGCGAAAAAGGCAGGTATCTTATGTCATGAGTTCGCCATTGGTATGGGACCGGCACTGTTTCAAAAACGCAAAGGCGAAACCATCTACTCGATCAGAAGCATTCCGATTGGCGGATTTGTGTCAATGGCAGGAGAAAGCATCAGTGATGCACTCATCAAGAAAGAACAAGTCATTGGCATTCGTTTGAATGGACAAGGTCAGGTCACCGATATCATCCTTTCGGATGAGATTCATTCCGATCTCAAAGGCATTGTCAAAAGTTTTGACCTTTATGGGAAAAACTTCAATCCTTTGTTCATCGCACTGGATATCAACGGAGCAGTGATTGAATATCCTGTGACCCGAGATGCAATCTACAGATTATCCGAAAAGAAGGAAATGTGGATTACACCTGCTGAGAAAAGTTTTGAAAGCAAAACACTCCTAGAGCGTTTCCTGGTCATCTTCGGTGGACCGATGATGAACTTCATCCTGGCACTCTTTCTGTTTTTTATTGTCGGATTTTTCCTCACCAAACCTAATTTAGATGACAATACTGTCGATTCAGTCTCTCAAAACTCACCAGCAGCACTGATGGGTCTAGAGTCAGGCGACAAGATCACGATGATCAATGGCCAAGTCATTGATGCATGGTCTGACATCTCCATGGTCATGGCTGACTTAAACAGTGCAACTGTGACAGTCACCTACGAAAGAAATAGCGTCCCTGTGACACAGACCTCAGTACCTTCAATCATCATTCAAACGATTGGATTGTCGAATGTGAATACAGATGGCACTCGCGAAAGCAATGATCCGAGAATCGGTCAGGCATTCGGACGTGCGGCATCGGACGGACAACTGAAATCTGGTGACAACATCACCTCAATCGTGGTCAATGGAAGCACATACCTGATCAGTTCATGGCAAGACATGATTGATCTGTTCACTTCAGTCGATGCAACGGACACGATTGTCATCGGTTATACTAGAGAGGGCATCGTCTCTTCAGCAACCTATGAAATCATCAGCAAACGTGCACTTGAAAAATTAGGATATCAAGATATGATCTTTCAGATTGGTGTGTCACCGACATCATCTTTTGATCTCGGATACACGCTTTCTTACCCGTTTACAGCGTTTTATTCCAATACCAGCCAAGTGTTCCAGACGATTGGTCTGCTCTTCGATAGAGGCGAAAACTTAGGTCTGGGAGACTTATCCGGACCTGTCGGCATCTTCACACTCGTCAGCAACACAACCAGTCAAGGATTGATTGCAATCTTAGGGTTCACAGCTTTCCTTTCCATCAATATCGGACTCCTCAATCTCATGCCCATCCCGGCACTCGATGGTGGAAGACTTGTGTTTTTGGGCATTGAAGCAGTCACCCGGAAGCCACTCAACCGCAAACTAGAAAACACCATCAACAACGTCATGTTCTTCCTATTATTAGGGTTATTCGTGTTTGTCACTTACAATGATATCTTCAGACTGATACGGGGTTAACCATCCCGTATTTTTTTATATCTTTTGATTTAGAAATGTGCTAAAATAAAGATAACAACTGTATGGGGGACTTACTTTTGAAACAATTTTCTGTTGTTGTCATGCTATCAGCAGCTCTGATGAACGCACTGTCACATCTTTTTTTTGTCTTCAATCTGTTTTCAGAGAACCTCAAGCTATTCCCATATTACGTTTCTGTCATCATTCGGTTCGGTGATCTCGGCTTGATCATCGGATCTTTTGCACTCTATCTCGTGATCAAGACACAAAAAAACGTCAAAGCGTTTGCCATCATGTTTTCAATCATCGGGATCATCCGCTTTTTCATGAAAGAATTCTCAATCATTTCCAGTCAGGATGTCTTTGATACGATTCTATTGATCATGCAACTATCCATGATGTGTTTCTTCTTCAGTGCCATGTCTCAAAACCATGTGCCACTCTTGAACATCAAAAGCAGAGTTTCTATCGCCTTACTTTCCTTTTTTGGACTCGCATCTGTTCTTTTAACCATCATTCCGGAACTCTCATTGGCATGGTTATCACTGTTGACATCAGCATTCTCATCATTGATCTATATTCTTTATCAGTTAGGGATCTATATCTACTTTCAGGAGTGGTACAAAGAAGCATACACGTATCACAATGAATGCCTGCTTGACATCTGAATTCCTTCTTTTATATAAAAGAAACAATAATCCAAAGAGACGCTATCCGTTTCTTTTTTTTATCCGATTAAATCTATTGACAAACCGGAATGAATATAATAAAATGATACAGGTCGCCCTAAAAAGGCATCCCGCTACCGATAGACAAACAGTCAAAAACAGAAAAGAAACTTTTCATGTTGACAAACTACGTTTGGTAGTGGTAGAATTAAAAAGCACGCTAAACAAGGCGAGCCAAAAGGTCTTTGA
>DITG01000129.1 GCA_002422045.1 Acholeplasmataceae bacterium UBA6190 | reverse complement strand
TGATAGGAAAAAGTACATATCTATCTCAAAAAACTGTTGAAATGATGTTAACACCTGTTGCAAATGCAATGAGACAAGTTAAGATGTGTTTAGGAATCTTTCAAGCTACACCAATGGTTTTTTTCATCAAGGAGGAAATGCTGGGTTTACAAGTCGTTATGTTATGACCAAAGGTGGATCAGGTATTGTTCTTATGGGAAATTGTTATAATGGCTCACTGGTTATGGATTATTTGGTGGATGAATTCGCTAAACAAAGAAAATTACCAAAGTAAATATGGATTACAATAAAAGTATCTATGACTATAAAATGGATAGAGGCGATATTAATGAATTCAGATGAAAAATTAAGAGGACTATATACTGTATGGTCAGAGATTAAACATTATTATCCCCATCAGGAAAAATTAGAGAAAATTGATTGGGAACGGTTGGTAGATCAATTCGTTGAACCAATCATGAATGCTCAAAGTGTTCAAGCTTACTACTTTGAATTAATGAAGTTTGTTTCATATGTTGATGATGGGCATACCTTAGTACTACCACCATGGAAACACATTGTTCCAGGACACTCGAAGCCTGCCATTGAAGTAGAAATCAAAGACAATGTTTTTAAAATTATACGTATGGGTCATAATGAAGACTTAACTCAAAATGACATTCAAATCAATGATCTCATTACATCCATTGATGGTATTGAAGTGTCCGAATACTTCAACAACATCAATCGAATCTATGCAAGAGGTTCTAAACAAGCAAACGAGATAATCAACGCATACTATCTGTTAAGTGGACCAAAAGAAGATAGGATAAAACTGGGGATTTTTCGAGATGGCAAAGAAAGAAATGTCAGTTTAAAGCGAGAGTGTATCAGTAATGGACAATTTTTTATGGATTCTATCCTTGATGTGAATCCAACTTATGTAATCAATTGTTCACAAGGGGTACTAAATGTTGTCATTAAGATGTTTAGTGATGAAAATCTTGTGAATGATTTTGTCGCAGCAATAAAAGAAAATCGAATCACTGAAATCCACTTCGACTTACGAAACAGTCGAGGAGGAAGAGATGATTTAGCGTATCGCTTGATAGAACAAATCATCACAGAACCATTGAATGGTGTTAAGTACAAATACCTAGTGAGCTCAAAAGCGTTGAGAAATTGGGGAACTCCTGATGAATGGGAAATTTATGATAGATTAATCCAACCTCATAATTCATCCAATTTTATAGGAAAAGTAACTGTATCTTATGATGGGGCTACAGGTAGTACTGGAGAAGATTTTGTGATTGCGTTAAGTAATAGACCCAATACATATTTTAATGGAACTCTAACAGCAGGAAGTGCGGGTAATCCATATTCTGTTGAATTACCTTATGGTGGACAACTGCGTGTTTCGACCTATATTGGGTTGGATTCAAATGGTAATGAATATGTAGGAAAAGGATTCAATCCCAATAAACAGTAGTATTCAGGTAAAAGGAATTAGTGCGGAATAGACACTTTGTTAAGATACTGAAATCTATTTCGATAAAACTCTTACTTGATTTCATAGAACGTATTGCTCGAACTGGTGAAATCGAGTACCCAAAAAAGCTTCATTGGAGTATTAGATTGAAGTGATAATCAGATAGAGATGATTGTATCAAAAAATTTGTATCTGTAAGAACTTCAAATAAAGAAAGAAGGTGTGAGTATTCATGTTGAAACTAACCGATGCCGAATGGAAGATCATGCGTGTGGTTTGGGAGCATCAGCCCATCACTGCAACGCTTATTGCAGATGCACTTTATGAGTCAGAAGAGTGGCGATTGACCACAGTTAAGACGTTACTGTCTCGACTCGTCGACAAACAATTGGTTAGCGCTGAACTACATGGTAAAAAGTTTGTTTACCATGCAATTTGGACTGAACTAGATTGTGTCATTTCGGAAATGCAACAAGCTCTGCACCGTATATACGGCGGACAATTGCGCCTGAAGACAGATCACTTTGCTTTTTATGGCGTACAAAATCCCACTTTGATTTCCAAACTTGCATTATATCTTGAAAGTGAGACAAAAAAAATAGAGTCTAGATATCCTGTTGTGCTTCAAGGATCTCAAGAGATTTTTTTATACAGTTCAAAACAAAGGATGCACTCTGCTTTGGGGCTGACTGACGCCCCTAATTGGCTTCGTGCTGCTTGGTTTTGGAACATTCTTCACTTGGCACAAGAGGAAACATTTGATGATATTTCCATCGAAGCAGCAACGATGTTTGTCTGGATGCAAAAACTCCTTTCCACAATGAATTCCAGTGCTCCATATTGGTTAACACAAGGAATTGCTACTCTTGAAAGTGGATTGATAACGGATTCTCGTCTTCAACGTACTATTTGTAGTATTTTGCCTTCTTTGCATCCACTTTCGGTTGCACAGTTACCCGCTGATTACAATTTATTCAAACTTCAAAATGGGTACGAATTATCTTTCTTGGCAGTGCAGTACATCGTTGAACAATTCGGCTGGGAAAAGTTAATTTTATTTATTAAATCACCACATGAATTTGAGAAATTGTTTCAGATGAGTGAAGCAGTTTTTTGGGAACAGTGGTTCCATGATACACACTCTCGATTCAGAGATATGGAGATATTGAAATGAAAACTAGAAATGTATTAATGGGTGTAATTCTCTTTTGCTTTCTCGTTATGCTTAGTAGCTGCTCAGCATCTGGGACAGACTCGGAAACACCGGTAGAAACACCAGTAGAAACACCAGTTGAAACACCGGTAGAAACACCAGTAGAAACACCAGTAGAAACGCCTTTAGACAACACAATATCTGAGCTTACCTATACTTTTATTCCTAGTTACAATAGTGGTCATATGTTTGACATCTATGAAGTGAATCAAGATGGCAGTAACCATAAATTACTTTTAGAAGCGACCAATGTTGGCTTCAATCAGCCTGACTGGTCTCCGGATGGAACCGTGATGGCAATTTGGGGATGGCATAGTCAATGGACCATTTCAATTTACACGTATGACACCAAAACTAAAGCACTCACTCGCTTAACAAACCAGACTTATGTTTATGATATGTTCCCCCATTGGAATGCAAGTGGTGACAAAATCGTATTTACAAGACAGTATTTATTAGAAAACGATAGAAATGAAATTTGGACCATGAATGCAGATGGCAGTGATTCTAAGAAAATTGTCGATGGTTATGCTGCTAGTTTTTTACCCGATGGACAGCAGTTAGTCTATAGCCAAGTAACCGATGGTAATGAAGATTTATACACTTGCAATAGCGAGGGTACTAATATTGTGAAATTGCTAGATTCACCAAAGAATGAATCCTTTCCGATGTGGTCCCCGGATGGTCAGTTTATTCTGTTTGAACAATTTCAATCACCCGGAGGAGTAAAAGACATCAGTACTTATGAAATCTGTGTTCTCAATCTTCTAACGGGTGAGGTAATCGCATTAACTAATAACAACTATTTGGACATCGCTGCAAGATGGTCCCCGGATGGATCAAAAATCGCCTTTTTATCTAAGGCTAATGGTGGTAGTGAAATCTATGTAATGAATGCCGATGGTTCAGAGGTCAAAAAAGTAACTACTACAAAAGAAGGCTCCTATGCAACATTTCCCTCCTGGCGTCCTTTGATAAAACCATAAATTGAGATTGTAAAGGGTATTTTCACAGTCGCTTTCTACAATACAGTTGTGAAAAGTTAATTTTTACTTATTAAACCACAACACAACTTTAAGAAATTGTTTCAGATGAGTGAAGCAGTTTTTTGGGAACAGTGGTTCCATGATACACACTCTCGATTCAGAGATAAGGAGATATTGAAATGAAAACTAAAAATGTATTAATGGGTGTAATTCTCTTTTGCTTTCTCGTTGTGCTTAGTAGCTGCTCAGCATCTGGGATAGACTTGACAACACCAGTAGAAACACCAATAGAAACACCAGTAGAAACACCAGTAGAAACGCCTGTTGAAACACCAGAAGAAACGCCTGTTGAAACACCAGAAGAAACGCCTGTTGAAACACCAGAAGAAACAATGGAACCCGGACATTACCGATTGTCCGAATTGCAATCAGATTACGATCAATTCGTTCGAAACTTGAATGCAAATCCTAAGGTTTTTACAGATAACACTGAATTTACAGCAATTGTAAATTCTCAACGCGAATTACTGAGAAACGGTATGACAAGACTTGAATTTTATCGTATCCTTGCTGTTGTCATTGCGGCTGTTAGATGTGGTCATTCTTTAGTCAGGGTTCCTCAATCAATCATAGCAGAACTTTTCGATTCAGAGACTGCTTATCCTGTCGACGTACGTTTGTTTAATCAAAAATTGATTGTGATTGGTATTGACGGCGAAACAGAACTAGAATTTGGCGATGAGATTATCTCGATTGATGGCAAAAGTGTGCAAGATATCACAACGGAAATGATGCCATATCTGAGCGCTGATGGAGAAGGAACGGTTTTTAAAACACAGATACTCAGTCAGTTTTATTTTTCCTAT
Source organism: Acholeplasmataceae bacterium UBA6190 (assembly GCA_002422045.1). Lineage (GTDB taxonomy): Bacteria > Bacillota_I > Bacilli_A > Acholeplasmatales > Acholeplasmataceae > Peloplasma. Next base: position 7,448 of record DITG01000129.1, on the reverse strand, counting down.
TACCAATTGTTTCTTGGCACACAGGAGGCACTACTCGTCGAGTACATAGACCAAACTACAGGGAATCTTACCAGCACTACTTTGACACGTAATTGTCCGAATACTCATAAATGGGTGCAAGAAGAGCCATTTGCGGCAACTTATGAGGATGATTATGCGATTTTGACATTGCGAACGTTTTATCCCTACGGAGAATATACATTAAATGATTTCTACATATTTTTTAATCAATTCTTTCAGATGGTTGAAACTTTGGGTATTGAAAAAGTCATATTGGATCTTCGTGGAAATGGCGGGGGAGATCCACGCGTTGCAAGTAGGTTGTTTTCGTATTTAGCTCCTTCGCCTGTACCATATTTTTCTATACTAACCTCTGATTACTATCCAGGACTCAAAAGTCCCGTCCCTTTATCAGAACCACATTTTGATGGTACACTCGTTACACTGATCAACAGCCGCTGTTTTTCTACTTGTGGTCATTTTACTGCTCTTCTTAAGTATCATCAAGTCGGTATTATGATTGGTGAAGAAACAGGCGGTGGGTACATTTGTTCCGACAGTTCAGTCAACTTAATCTTAAGATATACGCGGATGGAAATGCGTACATCGACGATGGCGTGGTCTGTCGAAGTAGAGGGTATGACTTTGGGACGAGGCAATATTCCAGATATTGAAGTTCAAAAATCCATTGAAGATTATCAATTAAACGTTGATCGAGTACTGATAACAGCTATTGATTACCATGAGTAGTAAAGGGTATTTTCAACAGTCGTTTTCGACATTTTTAAGCACATCTAAAAATAACGTCTTAGTTAAGCCAATTTTATAGAGGTGCTAAAAATTTTGATAGGGTGCTAATTTGTATTAAAATAGGTAGCCCAACACATATAATCAGCTTAGGCTGGATACAATCGTATCCGGCCTTTGTAATTACAGATTCTGAAAAACTCACATATTCATTCTTGCAGTCATATTTTGAAACGATTCAAGCAATATGAGAAGTTTTTATTGTCCAACACGATCATTGTAATCCATCAAAATCGATTCAAAATTGCGTAAAAATGGTTACGAAAGCGTTTTAGTTCTCCCAAAATATAGTATAATCAATTTGAACATAAAAAAATGATAGGAGAGATGTAATGAAAAGGATATTTACCATATTAACATTGTTATTGCTGATATTTGGAATCGCTGCTTGTACAGACCAGACACCAGAGAATACGACAGAAATCACAGTCACAGCACAAGCGACTAACGTCTTGTACTTAGGAGATGATGCTCCAGATTTTACCACTTGGTTCGAAATCTACAATAGCATTCAAGGTGATGTACCCGTTTTACAGAGCATGATTACGACAACATTGGTCATCACCAATGGTAAGATTTCTGCCTTAGGTGATTTTGAGCTGATCATTACCTATATCGATCGTGACTTTGGAACACATTCTGAAGTCATCAATCTTACAGTCATCGAGTATGTTGAACCCATTGATTTCACATGGGACACCTATATGACTTCCGGTTTGGTTAAAACATCTATCGGTGCCAACAACATGACCATGACATCTGAGATGGAAGGTAATTACCCAGTGTTGGTCGTTGATGTCAAGAATGCGACAACGACTGACTGGAATACGCTTTTCGGTTATGAGCGATTCAATTTCGTATCAGGATACCGATATACCTTTACCATCACAGCAAAAACAAATGTTACAGGGGGGCGTAACATTGGTGTCGCATTTGAACGCAATGACCAAAGTAGAATTTCCAATCAGAAATTATCACTGACCAGTGAATATCAGACATTCACAGGCTATATGATTTCCGATGGCAATTTTAACAATGGGAAATTCAATATATTTCTTGGCGATGTCACAGCAAGCAAATTAGGCAAAATCATCTTCAAAGAAATAAAAATCGTTGAATCCTTTGAAATCATCACAGAGTTTGACAATCCAGGAAGTTCTCATTGGACGGCACCTGATCTGACCCAAATGGACGCATATGTGGATAACTTGTTATCCAGTATGACCATCGAAGAGAAAGTCGGTCAAATGATTCAAGGTGAACGGGCTAGTGTTTCACCTTCCGATATTCGCGATTATAATCTGGGATCAGTCCTGAATGGCGGCGGATCCATCCCAGGAGATACCGTTGACAATTGGTTTAGAATGTATGTGCTTTATCAACTGGGGGCAAAGGAAAGTTCGTCAGGTATTCCGATCATTTTTGGAACCGATTCAGTTCATGGAAACAATAATTTACTCAATGCAACCCTATTTCCTCACAATATCGGGCTTGGTGCAGCCAATGATCCCGAATTGATGAGACGAATCGGAGAAGTGGTCGCCATTGAAACTAGACTCACTGGTATTTCCTGGACATTCGCTCCAGCCGTCAGTATCGCACAAGATATCAGATGGGGAAGAACCTATGAAAGTTTCAGTGAAAGCACATTACTCGTTTCCGGACTTACAGCATCATTCATCGAAGGATTACAAGATGCGGGTGTCAGTGCAACTGCCAAGCATTTCATTGCTGATGGAGGCACTTTAAACGGTATCGACCAAGGTAATGCCGTCTTGACAGACCAACAAATCAGGGATATCCATCTCCCGCCTTATCAAGAAGCCATTGATGCAGGAGTCGATACCATCATGATTTCATACTCTTCTGTTCGAGGAACAAAAATGCATGGTTCCTATTATTGGATTCAAACTGTACTCAAAGATGAAATGGGATTTGAAGGATTCATCATCTCCGATTATGATGCTATTCATCAGTTGCCAGGTAGCCATTATAATCAGGTTGTGAATTCAGTGAATGCAGGCATCGATATGCTCATGGAACCACATGATTGGAAAAATGCCTATAACGATATCTTAGCAGGTTACAACAATGGAGATATCTCAGAATCCAGAATCAATGACGCAGTTCGTCGTATTCTTACAGTCAAGTATAAACGAGGATTATTCACTGAAGACATCTTCAGATATCAACCTGAACTACTTGCAAATCAGGCACATCTTGATGTCGCAAGAGAAGCTGTACGTAAGTCTTTAGTTCTACTCAAAAATAACGATCAATCCTTGCCGCTAACCAAGAATCAGAAGATTGCCATTGTAGGACCCGGTGCAGATGATTTTGGTCTGATGTTTGGCGGATGGTCTTTGGGATGGCAAGGCGCAGTCGATCCAAAGAGCGGATTAGATGCCGGATTTGGTCAATATAAGAAAGAAGCAAGAGCAACGACCATTTATGATGGATTTGTAGAAGCACTGATCGGATCTTCTGGATCCATCGTGACCGATGTTTCACAAGCAGATACCGTCATTGTCGTCTTGGCAGAAACGCCATATGCCGAATATCATGGTGATGATACCAACTTAGGGATCACGTCAGGAAGAAGAGCACATCCAGGAAATGCACAAGCCATTCAAGTCGCTCAAAATGCACAGGCACAAGGCAAAAACGTTGTCGGTATCTTATTGTCAGGCAGACCCATGCTCATCGGCAATATCCTTCAACACTTTGATGCATTCATTGCGGCTTGGTTGCCTGGCAGTGAAGGTGGACATGGTATCGCAGATGTGGTGTTTGGTGACTACAACTTTACAGGAAAAACGCCATTCGTATGGTACATTGATTCAACTAAGTTTGGGCAAAACTCAAATTCAGCAACGTACAATCCAAATGATTACTTATTCCCATTTGGATTTGGATTGAAGTATCCTAATTAATTCTGATAGAAGAACCGTTCTTTTGAATGGTTCTTTTTTATTCGTTTCTGTACAAAAAAATACGAATCAACAGTTAAAAAAACAAGCTTTGTTTGTTGAATGTTATGACACCCTATCGTAATGTGGCACAAAACACTTATTTGGACAAAGTGTTTTTATCGATGTTTTGCATGGTATAGTGAGTGTGTAGATACTATGTGATATCGTCTTGGTACTATCTATGAGATTCATCAAAGGAAGATTTTGGCCAGATTGAAAAGCTTCCATCATGCATAGAAGGTTCATCAGGAGGAATAAAAAATGTATATTTTACTGTGGTTATTGTTTGGAGCACTTGTGGGTTGGATGGCAAGCGTATTAATGAAAAAGAATCGTCATATGGGTTTGATTTCCAATATCGTGATAGGTTTAGTCGGTTCCGCACTTGGCATGTGGCTCTTTGAAATACTTGGTTTTGGACGGGTCAATTCATTCACCCTCGCAGGACTCGTTGTTTCAGTGGGGGGTGCTGCCTTGTTGATTGCAGTTCTCTCAGCATTGAATAGAAGATAATTATGAAAACACTACAAAAAGATCCCTACAAATTTGTCATCATCATCATCGGTTTTGTTTCAGCCTTGATGATTCTATTATCAGTTTTAGTGTTAAAAGACTCAGAAACTTCATTTACCGGACTCGAAGTTGCCTTTGGGCATGAGTTCGCTAGTCTAGGTACATGGGCAAGTGGCGAAATTGCTTTCAATCCCTTTGTCTTGCTGGCATTTGCACTGCCACTCATCGCAGCCATCAATCTTTTACTTACAAAAAATGGATATTTGGTTTCCATGATCCTCTTTGTTGCTTCTGCAATTCTGATTTTCATGATTCCAGAACTGACAACAGTGACGGTTACCATCTTAGGCAATGTCAATGAAATTGATGTCGACTGGACCTATGGTACAGGACTCATCCTAGCTGGCATATTGTCAATCACTGGCAGTTTATTTACTGCGTTCAAATTATACCAACAATCATAAATCTTCATCCCTTTTCCCCATCAAATATTTCAAAAAAAGATCATCCGAAATCATTCGGGTAATCTTTTTTATATGATATTCAAGGTTACATGGGTTTTAAGTTCTGATTCAGTCTGTCGATGATGGCTTGAATTCTCTTGATTTTGGTGGTCTCCTGTTTTGCAGATAAATAATAGCCAGCATAAGTCTTTTGAATCGAAAATGACATGGATAGCACATTGGTTTTTGCAGGTTCGGTGTCACCAATCGCATCAATCAGCATCTTGACATGCTCATGAGTTATCGGTTCAAGCGGGTTGTCCCATTCCCCATTGTTCTTGGCAATCATGATTTGCTCTTTCCCAAGATCTGTCATTTTCCCTTGTTTTTCAAGCATGTCAACAAATTGCTTGTTTCTTGCTGACCAGACACTACCTTTTCGTCTTTTAGCAAAATACTTGATATAGGATAATTCATCAATTTTCTTGATCTGACCATCAATCCAACCGAAACAAAGTGCTTCGTGGAGTGCTTCATCAGGGCTTAATGTTTGAGGTCCTCCGCTTTTGCCAAAGGTGATCCAAATGCCTTCATGAGTCTTGGCATTGACCATCAGCCAAGATCTAAAAGATGCTTGATCTTTAAATTGTAGGGGTTCCATGGTTTCATCTCCTGTTTTCATTATAATCGATGGACATTCAATTGATGCCAATCTTTGTTTTTTGTGTCGTATTCATCTGCAAAAAAAGATAAAAATGTTATAATGTAGACATCATTTGAGGTGGTTTTATGAAATTATCAACGGGCATGACTGTGTCTATACACATCTACAAGCATAACAAAAAACTGCACCGTATTTGGAAGAAAACCGTGGTACTCTATCAAGATCAGCATATGCTCGTCACTGGTAACAACCGCACGAAAGTGATTGAGGCTGATGGCAGAAGCTGGCATACGAAAGAGCCAGCCATCTGTTATTTCTATTCGGATTTATGGTTTAACATCATCGGTATGCTTAAAAAAGATGGCGTTTACTTTTACTGCAACCTCTCATCTCCATATTTATATGATGGTGAAGCTGTCAAGTACATCGATTATGACTTAGACATCAAAGTGTTTCCTGACGGTAAATACGTCATCCTGGATGAAAAGGAATATCAGGCTCATCTCGGTCAGATGTGCTATTCAGAGGATATCCAATCCATTATCCATACCCAAAAACAGTTGTTGATCGACCGGATTGAAAAGAAAGAAAAGCCTTTTTGTCTATCTGACATCAAATTTTTCCATGAGCAATATAAAAACATCACCAAAAAGTGAGGCACTAGCATGAGATTGCTCAATACTGCAATCAAGATGAGTCTAGTGGGCGTGATCACCAGTCTTGTCGCCCGCTTTTTTGGTTTGGAGTATTGGCTGACCGCTGGTGTGCTCGCCATTTTATCCATTCATCTGACCAAACGAGATTCTTTAGTCATCTCCGCGAGAAGACTGGCTGGATCCTTATTTGCACTGATATTGGCAACGCTCTTTTTTCTGGGATTTGGCTATGAGTTTTTAGTCTATAGCCTCTTTGTCTTCATCTTTGCCTATTCGTCTTGGATGCTTCGTGTATCAGAGGGTATCGTTCCTGGACTCGTCTTAGTCACTCATCTGTTATCCAGAGGTACATTTGATGCCAAGTTATTACTCAATGAAGTCCTGATCTTGGTGATCGCGATCGGTATTGCATCGATTTTCAATATTTTGTATCCGACCTCCTCAGAAAAAGAACTGAATTCCCATATCTTATCGATCGATCAGATGATCAGAGACCATTTGTTCATGCTGGGACTGCTTTTGAAAGATCCTCTATATAGCGATGAATACTATAGACACTACAGCATGCTTGATCGCAAGATCAGCAAGACAATTGATGTCGTGGAACTTGTAGACAAAGATTTGCTGTTTTCCAATGATCATAGTTATCTTGCCTATTTCCATATGAGAAAAGAACAATCTGCGTATATCCGCCATATGTATCAACACGCGCTCAAAATCAAGAGTATTCACCCGATTGCCATCGAAATCTCGGATTTCGTCATCCAGATGACCAAGCATGTCGGTATTTACAATCAGGCAATCTTCCAATTGAAACTATTGGGAGAATTGCAGGCAAAATACAAAGAGTCACCTCTGCCAGCAACCAGAGAAGAATTTGAAATCAGAGCAGGACTTTATCAAGTGCTAAACGAGATTGAATCCTTCCTGATGGTCAAAGTCCAGTTCCATCATCAATATCCCGATTTCTCAGAAAAACATCTCAAGTAGATGTTTTTTTATAAAAAAAGGTCATTCACGAACGGAATGACCATAGAGTGTTTTAGACGTAAGACTTAATGTGAATGTTCCAGCATCTCTTCGAAGTCAGGCAGCTGATTGATTTCTCCAGCTTTCTGAATGGATATTTTAGCGAAGATGGGACCAAGTGTCTCATAGAACAGTACGCTTGCCATGATGATGGTCGTAATTTCAACGGAATATTGTGGGAGTTGTTGCATCACGATGACGGATAACCCAATCGAAATCCCTCCTTGTGGAAGGAGTGCGAATCCAAGATATTTCCTGACCGTTGGTTCTGCCTTGACAGAAACGGATCCGACGTATGCACCAAGAATCTTACCGGAAGCACGTGCGATGATGTAACCCACACCGACAATACCAACCGTATAGA
>DITG01000064.1 GCA_002422045.1 Acholeplasmataceae bacterium UBA6190 | reverse complement strand
GAGTTCGATGGTTTGTCTGCTTTTCAAAAATAAGGGTTTGATATGATAAACGCCTTCAGGAATATGAACGACGCCGTCTTTCGGGCACGCAAGCATGGCACTTTGTATGGCCATGGTGTCATCATGGATGCCATCACCCAACGCACCAAAATCACGGACATTCACAGAACCAGATTCATCCAGTGTCTTGGTGATTACTGAATATCCATCGATGGTGATGGTATAGGTTGTACTTGCTTTCAGGTGATACAATGAAAAAACATTGGTTTCTACCGATGTCTTGACAATCATGCCATTCACCCATACATCATACGGTTTGGGTGCGTAATAGATGGATTGGTTATTCAATTCGATCGTCATACTGCGCGATGACTGATAAATGACTTTAAACATGGAGGTCTCCTATTTCTTTTTGAAGTTCTTGATCTGCTTTCTAAGAAAAAGCCACACTTGGTCCATGAGCCAGAACACAAGACCAAAGGTGATGGGATCAATCCCTGTGAAGTCGAATCCGAACATGATCATACCCATTGAAGGTATGCCGATAGACATCAAGCCTTCGATCAAAAGATATGATAACAAAATCATGACCAAGACATATCCCATGGTTGAAAATAAAGATAGCATCGATTTCCGTTGCACCTGATGAGGAAGATACTGCAAGGTAGGTGTTTTATCATGATCCATCCAGATGATGACCTTGTTCGTGACATATTCGACAGCGAGTGTCAAAACTAGAAGCAAAGCAAAGAATAAGTCCAAAATATCAGCTTGGAAGGCAGTGAATGTCAGGAAAAATGCAGCTCCTGAGATCCAGAATTTCAAAAACCCGATTTTGACACCGGGTTTGATCTTNNCTTCAATTTTTACATACTTCCAATCGACGTAGAACCATGCAAAGATGGTTGCTATGATATAGAATACCGCACCTGAAATCATCACATTCATGGAGAAAAGGGCAAATGAGGGCAAAGCGAATCCATCGGTACGAATTTCTACTTCTCGGTAGAAGATTCCGACATACAAGATCACAAGTAATACTTGTAAGCTGTTGAGCAATGTGAATAAGATGAGACTGATGGGTGATCTTTTCTTTGAGAATGCCATGCTGTTGGCAATTTGAATGAGTGCAATGATATAGATGGAAAACAAATAAAAGGCAACAATCTTATTGGTCAGCAAGTTAATCGCGGAAATGTGGCTCTTGAAATCGGTATCACCTGTTCTAAAATCAAGAAATACCGTGAAGATGATCGAACCGATCAACGTTAAGATCACAGGAATCGAGTATTTATTGTAGTTATACCAACGCACATACCACTTTTCTGTGATGATTGGATCATGCATAGATCGCTACCTCCGTTTCCTTGTCGAAGTAATAGAGATGATTGACATCAAAATCAAAGAAGGCAGCTTCGCCTGGATGTAGAATCTGGCGTGCATTGATTCTGGCAAGCACATTTTTCTTACCAATATTGAAATGCACCAACGCATCGGAACCTAAGAGTTCATAGAGCTGAACCGTGGTCTTGTGTTTGGGGTCTACACCCTTTACACCTGCTCTTTCGATGGTGATAGCTTCGGGTCTGACACCTAAAATGATGGGTTTACCGAAATATCCTCTGGATTTCAATGCCTGATACGAATCTGTCTTTGAAATATCAATGTTCACATCGTTGATGACAACAAATCCATCACCATCTATTTTAGCATCAAAAAAGTTCATTGGAGGTGTTCCGATGAAATTTGCAACAAATAAGTTGTTAGGTTTGGCATAGAGATCTTCTGGAGATGCAATTTGTTGCACATAGCCATCTCTCATGACAACGATACGATCTGCAAGCGTCAAAGCTTCAATCTGGTCATGGGTAACATAAATCATGGTGACGCCTAGTTTGTGATGCAATTCTTTCAATTCTTTTCTCATTTGACCTCTGAGTTTTGCATCGAGGTTTGAGAGGGGTTCATCGAGTAAAAAGACTTTTGGATTTCTGACAATCGCACGTCCAAGTGCAACACGCTGACGCTGCCCGCCAGAGAGTTCCTTCGGTTTTCTGTTCAAATAGGGCACGAGTCCTAAGATATCTGCTGCCCACATGACGCGTTCATGGATGAAGTCTGAATCTTCTTTTCTCAGTGTCAATGAAAATGCCATGTTATGGTAGACCGTCATGTGTGCATAGAGCGCATAGTTTTGGAACACCATGGCAATATCACGATCTTTGGGTGCCATATCATTGACAACGACATCATCGATCAGTAATTCTCCAGAAGAGATTTCTTCTAGACCTGCAATCATGCGGAGCGTTGTGGACTTGCCACAGCCAGAAGGTCCCACAAAGACAATGAATTCTCCATCTTCGATATCCAAATCGAAATCAAAGACTGCTTGAACGCCATTGGGGTATATTTTGTTGAGGTGATTCAATCGCATGGTTGCCATATTATTCACTCAACGCTTTCATATGTTTCGATAAGATGTTGTATTTCACCCAGGTGATGTATCCGCCCAAACTGATCAACAGTGATGAGATCACGAGCAATAAGGCGATGATGATAAACTGTGGATAGGAAAGCATATCTTTCCTGAGTAGACTAGCAGGCACATAGAAAATTCTTGCGAGATGAATCAGTCCAATCGCAATCGAAGCAAACGCCCAGTGCTTGGAATAAAACTTACACCGTTCTGCTGCTAGAAATGTCACCAGTAATAATACAATGTTGATCATGATTTCAATCGCGATTTCATAATTCGGTCTGACAGTGACTGGTGTGATGATCCTAAACATCGCAATCACACTGATTGATAAACCGAGTAAGATCAGTCCGTAGCTGGCTTTATTCAACTGATAACGCATTTTGTCAGCTTTAACGTTCATAACTTGCCACCATGCCTTGGATCAGTTTTGTTCTTTCTTTTTGTGCTCTGATCTTCCCAATCAAAAAGAGAATGCCGATCAGCGCAATCACAATCATGACAACCGCAAGCACATTACCAATTTCAAAAACTTTGAAACTTTTCGCACCTGCTCCATGGAAACCATAAAGATCGGGATCGATTTCTTCAGGTGTCAATCTGGCATACATTCTAGATAAAACACCATTATAATAATACGTGATGACTGCTGAAACGATCATCAATAGAGAAGACAATACACTCAAAACAATATTGCTCACATAAAACTTCTTTCGAGACATTGAGCCAAAACCAAGCAACAACATGTTGGAAAGCACCAAGAGTAGTGCCAATTGGAACATGAGATGATTCGCTTGTTGGGATGCACGGAAAAAATTACCTCCACGTGTTTCACTCACGATGAGCGCCCAGTTTGAACTGTAGCCGAGCACATACACGAGATAAACGACAGCAATCGTCATCAATAAACTATACACGATCACTTGACGTTTTTGATAGAGATAACCAATTACATGAGACAAACCCATGCGCACAGCATCCAGTATTCTTTTCAATAATTGTCTTTTCATAATCACATCTACTTTCTTAAAAAAGTTGATGCATGATGCATCCCGGGGCATTGAACCCCGGGATGGTTCATCATACCTTCAAAAATTATTCGTTAACTCTCGCAATCGCGTTGTTGAGCGCTTTCTTGTAAATCGCTTCATAGGTGTTAATGCCATTGACAGTCACTCTTTCAGTTAGATAGACAGTTCTTGTGATGCTTGTACCAAGACCTGTGAAACCAAACTTAACCAGTGAAGATAGTTGAGCATCGACCCATAAATCGTCATAAATCAAGGTTGCAATGTCAGTGGATTCATTGGCAGTGAGTGCAAATAGTGTTGGAACGAACTGATACCATGGGTTAGAAGACTGATACACACCTGCAAGTCTGAAGGTGCCAGCTTGCACTGCAGTGTTCACTCTTTCGATACCTGCGATACCTTGTGGTGAAAGTGTCTGATACTCAAGACCTAAGCCGCGGATGTGTCCGATTGGCATGGTTGCGCCAACATAACGTCTNNTCAAGTAGTTGATCATGTTACCAGAAGTCTTTGCCTGCATTTCAGCCATTGCTGCATCACTGATCTTCGGAATATCTTCACCATTATAGGAAACTGTGCCATCAATCCAACCTGCTGGGCCATATAGATGGATGTTACCGATGGAATCATTGGATGAATAATCATAGAGTTGATCGAAGAGGGTCAAGATTCTAGCAAGTTTCACTGGGTTTGCTTCAACATGGACTGGAATACCCCATGCTTCTGCTTTCACAGCACGTGTTGCTTCAGAGAAATGGAAATATTCGCCTGTGCCTAGCCAGTCAATCACTGGTGGAAGCACTGCTTCAAAACGGAAGGTTGGATCGAGCGCTTGTGCAGCAGCGATATAACCGTTAGGTGTTGAAGATGCATTGTAATCATAGGTCATGAAACCATAGGACTGTTGCAATAATACTGCTCTCCAGTCATAGTTTGAACCTTCATCAAAGTTCACAGGAATCAAGGAATCGGAATACATTCTTTGGAGTTGATCAACTGCATCCAAAGTCTTGGTCTGTACTCTTGCATCTTCGACAACGCCTGATTCATTGAAATATGCCCATTCGTAACGTGAGAACGCACCACGAACACCATACATTTCTAAGCCTCTGAAGAAGTTTCTGATTCTTGATGTCTGGCTTGTACGTGCAAAATATACTTCGACTGCTGTCTTAGGAACTGCAGTGGTGTTGGTGCCAGTACCGAATTCTCTGGTCAAGAACGTTGGATTTGCCTTGATCACATACATTAAAGCTACCAGTTCGTCTGTATCATAAGCTGCATCTGGTCCGACAAAGACGTCAGAGAGTTTCGCATAGCCTTGGCTACCATAAACACTTTGAATGTATGTTCTAAATGCATTGGCCATGCTTGCACCGGTCTTCGTTGGAAGTGCTGCAAGAATGTCAAGGATGTTTTGGCTGTGTGCCTTAACGACATTGCGTGTGGTTCCATCAGGATTTGCAACTTGGACAGTCACGTTCATCACAGATGGTGTTACTTTTTGAACCGTCATGGTGCCAGTATATGCTGTAGCATCGAATGTTGGTGATGCAACATCAAGGATATCTTGTACCCAGTCAATACGCATCAAGAACATTTGTTCGATTTCACCGAAACCGTCAAAATATGGCGTGTAATAGATTGCGCCGTTCGCTGAAGTCATGGATGTTCTCACCGATGGGTTTTGAATCAAGAACTTGTTCAGGTTTGGCATGTAGTTCAAATACTTGGATAAGTCAACAAAGTTACCGGAAACACCGTATTGTGAAAGTTGTGTTGAAGTACCGTTGATGACATCAGCGCCCACGAAACCAGCTGTAGCATATGCTTGGAACTGTGCATTGGTGGTTGAAGTTTGTTTGGTATCGACAAAGTTGATGTTCAGTCTTTGTCCGATTGCTTCCCAAACTGGTAAAATCATATTATTGGTATATGTCTTACCGTTTAAGGATTCATAAGTACCTTCTTGGAATGAAATACCGCGGCCTTCATAGTTGATCGCTGTATTGACGTTGATCACATCAGTAGATTCAGTCAAGAAGTTGGATACTGTAATTTCATAAGTCGTAGACTTAGACAAGAAAGTGATGGTAATATTTTTCTTGCCCGCAGTTGATGCGTTAAAACCAGTAATTGTGATTTCATTAGATTCAAGTGCTCTTTGAGCGCCATCCGAATAGAGCGCATTGACTCTAAGTCCATCTGTTGATAGCGTACCACCGACACCATACATCGTTCTGTATGGGAGTTGTGCAATCGAGAGTGCTAACAATTCAGCTGGTGCTTCTGGATCGCTGACAACAATTGTAAATGTTGCAGTTTTCCCACCTGAAGTGACTGTGATGGTTTGTGCACCGGATTGGCTACCGTTAAATCCGCTGACTGTGTATTCGCTCGCTGCAAGAATTGCAGTTGATCCGTCGCTATAAAACGCTTCAACCTGAAGTCCTGCAAGTTCCAAAGAAGTACCGAGTTCATAAACAACCTTCGTAGGAGCAACTTTCACCGCGATGGTGACCAGTGTCTTTTCAGGTGTCGGTGTTGGTTCTTCTTCGTCAATACATCCGACTAAAGCAATGAGGGATAACAATAAGACGATTAACCCTAAAACTTTTTTCATACTTTTCTTTCCTCCGTTTTTTTTATTCTTTAACCCCACCGACATTGACACCACGCGCAAAGTATTTTTGCAGGTAAGGATAGACAATGATGATTGGGATAATAGACATGACGATCATCGCATACATGTAAGAGTATGGCGAGTATGGCAAATTCGATATGGACGCATTCTCATCAGTGAGAAAGTCTGTCAGATATCTTCTTAAGAAAACCTGGAGCGGATGCTCAATCGAGTTATTGACGAGAATCAGATTCCAGAAGTACCCATTCCAACGGGATAGGGCATAAAACAATGTCACGGTTGCGATGGCTGATTTGCTCATCGGCAAGTACACATTGGTCAACACCTGAAATTCATTGGCGCCATCGACGATGGCTGCTTCTTCGATTTCCTTGGACACACCACTGAAATAGTTTCTTGAGAGGATCACGTTGAATGCTTGGACACCGAAACCATAGATGATACCCCACCTGTAATCGACTCCAAACATTCGGTAATTGAGGAATGTCGGAATGAGTCCGGCTGAGAACCACATGGTGAAGACGATGATGAAGTTGATCTGTCTTTTGAAAACTAAGCGCTCTTTGGATAAGGCATAGGCTGCCGCAATCGAGAGCACCATCGAGAAGACGGTTCCAAAGAAGGTGTAAAACAAGGTGTTTGTATAAGATATCCAGAATTCCTTATCGGTGATGACAGCAATCATTGCATTGAGTTGGAAATCGACAGGCAAGAAGATGACATCGCCGCGTTCAAATGCAAGTTTTCCGGAAACCGCTGCTGAAATCGTGTAGATGAATGGATAGAGTGCAGCAATAGCAAACAGTGTTGCAAACGAATAGGCAATGATTTTGAATATGAGTTCGGATCGATCGAGTCTCTTCATGATGGCCTCCTAGAATAACGAGGTGTCAGAGACACGACGGCTAATGAAATTCGCACCAAGGACTAAGAACATCGCAATGATGGAATTGAACAAGTCTGCGGATGCTGCAACATTCAACACGGATCCTGAAGGATTCATGAGTCCTCCGATACGTGCAACGAATGTTGAAATGACATCTGCGGTGGAAAAGGTATCGTTATAGTAAAGTAAGATGACTTTTTCGTAACCGACTGTGAGAATTTCTCCGATTCTCAAAATCAGCATGATGGTCAGTGTCGGTGCCATGCCAGGCAAGGTCACATAACGAATTTGAGAGAGCTTCGATGCACCATCGATACGCGCCGCTTCGTAATTTGTGGGGCTGATGGCCATGACTGCTGCGAAATACACAATCGAACCATACCCTGCACCTTCCCAAATTCCAGAAATGATGTAGATGGATCTGAAATATTGAGGTTGGAAGAGCATG